>JADFYA010000001.1 GCA_015233285.1 Deltaproteobacteria bacterium
TGGCCAGCAAAATAAAGTTTGGGGCGCCCTCCCCTGCCTTTGGCTGACAGCTCGTTAAAATAGGGATGGGCCAGAGCTTCTTGAATGGTCTTGTTTCCCAAATATGAACCGCCGATGCCGATGGACACCACGGCGTCGAATTCCCCGACCAGGTTATCGGCCCAAGAAGTAATCTTGGCCACGTCCACTATTCCGGCATCCGGATAGGGTAAGTGCATAAACTTGACCTGTTCGCCATGGGGCTGCACTTCTCCTTCTCTGATCCTGGTCAGAGCACCCAAAGCTTCCGTCACCTTCCCGGCCATTTCCAGCAGATCTTGGGGCGTTACACCCTCCCCTCGCGTCTGGGCCGTCATATTGGTCAAGTCCAGGGAAAAGCCATCGTCGAGTCTGATATTCGTCTGCATATAAACTCCCAACACTGAGTTAACGGGATCTAAGTTTTGACCAAAGGAAAGCCGGCGATTCGTACTCCGGGGAAGACCAGGGCGCCGGCACTCAAATTAATATCACAGCCCGGCCGGCGACCGCAAGTAAAGATATCAGGGCAACCTTATTAAACTTTCCGATAGACGCGCCGATAACGGATTCAGCCTTGAGATCACTTGCATGTTGAAGCCAACACATGCTAAAATACAAAATTCGAAGCCCCAACTACTTTTGATCGTCATGCACCGGATTCCATTCTTCCATTTCTAAGGAAACCCAATGCACCATGATATCAGCTCAAAAATACTTATAGAAAAATGTCGGGAAGAGATCCTTCGGCGTCTGGTCGGAATACCGGTGGCATCCAGCGATCTTCTATAAGAGATACCAACAGAGACGGTGAACGCCAGACACACCGATTCTGCGATCATGATCACGGATGAGACAGGAAGACAACGCCTGATTATCCTCGAAATCCAAAGCCGCTGGGACAATAACGTGCCCCTCCGGCTACTTGAATACCGATGCCGATATATGCTAAAATACCGTATAGGGGTTTCTGGGCACGTGTTGCTGCTGCGACCGTCTGGAGTCGCCTCAGGGAAATACGAAGATGAAGACGTGATGTTCGGCTGATCCAGCTCTCGGAATTCGATGCCCGGGAGATATTTGAAGAGGGTAACCTTTGTTTGATGCCTCTGATCCCGTTGATGCAGCATGGAGAAGAATTCGTGGACCGGGCCGAGGCATCGGTCTACCAGAGTACCTTACCAAGTAAAGATAAAGCCGATCTACTGACCATCATGGCCATTATGGCCGGCCTGGTCTCCAAAAATTTAACCACGATGCTGATCGCCAGAAGGTAAGATTCTATTTTAAATTTTGTTTTTATTTAAACATGTTGTGTTTTCATGTCATATTTTACCCCACACTATTCCCCGCACAGCGAAAGTATTTAGGCAGCCTGTCTGGGTACGTGAAGGTCAGTCTATCGCTATGGTACAAAAGGTGAAGGCCAGGATTAAAGCCCGGCCCTTATCTTTTTTCTATTCCATTTTGTTCAGAAGCCCTCACCGCTTTAGCACCGTCTATGGTCAGAAGTTGGACCGGATCAGGGAAGAAAAGTTCATTCTTCGTGGCATACAGGGGTCTGATTAATGGCTGGTAATTTACCACAACCCTTAGACTAGTCCACCAGTGCCGGTAACAGATCATTTTCAGACCCAAATAAATATCTTGACACTTGCCTTCCACCTCCAATTCTGGCATGGTGTGCATCACCGGGCGGCTCCGGCATTTCGCTAAGACTTCTCCCCCAACGTTGTCAAAAGTCACCGGAGTCGTCTGGTCAATTCTCAGAAGATAAAATGAGGATGATCCCTGTTGGCCGGACCACTGTAAGATGAAAAAAAACTTGGTCCAGATTACCTCTAAGAGGTTAATTACCAAGGGCCTGTAAACGGTGATACCAAGCGGTTTTTTTGGTGAATACATGACGCATAGACACATCTATATGCCAAAATTTGTGCCCCTTCAACCCAACCCAGCCAGTTGCATCCAAACGACTTAGAGGCTAGTGGGGAGGCTGTGAGAGCCTCTGAGCGGCAAAAAAGGCCGAGAACACCGGTACTTTCACAACAATGGCTTATTGGTGCATTGTACCTTCTCTCCGTTCGGGTTGGCTCCGGTCATCGCTCCCTATTCCCGTCGTTCAGCCAGTGCTTTCGTGCTCTAGACCAGCACCCGCCGTTGCGTTATCGTCAAGGCCTCAAGTGAGACAATGGCTGATACTCTAATCAGCCTGGCCTCAGGTCACTAAATTTGTCTTTATTCAGCCGTTTCGTTGACAGACCATATTATAATGGATAGAGTCGTCCAACCAGCTTTGGGGTGAACTTGCCAAAATCAGATAGGATTACCGGATCAAGATTGGATGCCTGGGGTAGAACGGAAAACGGATGCTGAATGAAGCCCATTGAATTGTTCAATGATACCCATTGGTTTGTTTATCTGTTGGAATGTAGCGATGGGACCCATTATTGTGGCGTTGCTAAAGACGTGGAGGCCCGGTTGAAGGAGCATAATGCCGGCAGGGGCAGCAAATATGTCCGAGGCAGGACACCCGCTACGATAATTAATTCTTCTGGGCCACTTTCTCATGGAGATGCACTGCGCTTAGAGCTTAAAGTGAAGAAATCCAGAACTCTGAGGGATAAGATAGCTTTGCTTGGGATAAAGCAAGAAGGTATTTGACCAGTTAGCCGACTAAACACCTTGCTACTTCAGGTTGATTTTTCCCGGCATGTTAATCTGGTTGGGTGATCTGAAAACTCTCAACCAGCAGGGTTGTTATAGCCAGCCATGATGGATTTCTATCGTTTTGCTATCGCACGTTTTGTCCTCGCATCTCGGTCAAAGCCAACAACTTTTGGGAAAAGGCGATGATGTGGTTTGGAGTTTAAGTCACAAGTCCTTTGAAAGCTATAGTTCAGGTTCTGATGGCTATTGGTTTGATGGCTCGTGGCCGGTTTCAAACCAGATAGAACCGGGTGCCATGCCTTGAGCAAGGTGACGGACGGGTGACGAACAGGTGACGCAAGTTGAGACCCTTCGTCACCGCTAAAAGCCTTGTGAATAAAGGGATTCTTGCCATGGTGACGCAGAAACGTCCAACTTGTTGTTTTTTCTGGGTGTAGAATACACAGGGTTGGGGTGGTGGTGGGTCTTTAAACGGCAACTCATAATCGACGTCAACTGATCCGAACATTGACGTCAACTTATCCGACGTCAACTACTCTGACATATACACATACGCTATATAAAAAAAATCGTTTTATATAAATTCATCGTCACCTTCGTCACCTAACCACAAATACATTATAAAATAAGCATATTTTGGGTGACGATCCCCAAAATCCTGCGTCACCACTCCGTCACCTGCGTCACCAGTACTTACGTTACCATCACCTACGCTAAAAGAATAATCAAAACAACGGTATATAAATATAATATTGAAAAACAGAATAAATCTAATCCAGCATCTTACCTCTATGACCATATGACCAAAGGCCAAGGGAGGATATTCCCTCCCTCAGCCCGGCATCCTTGATATCCCTACTTATCAATCCTTGTAAAGGCAATCCGAGTTCCTGTCTTGGTGTGTCGGCTCCGAACCTCTATACCGATCTCTTTCAATGTGGGTTGTAATCGCTTCAGTTGATCCGATAGCTGCCGTGGATTTTTCGGAAAATCGGTCGTGCGGTAAACATCGCCATCCGTAATCCTTCTAAATTCGGATAGCAGACCAGATACAAGGCCTTCCCAAGTTCCTGAGTTTTCTTCCAAGAGAACGATTAAAGATCCTACCAAGGGGTCCTGATCCACCAGGGTATACGTACCTGAGTTCGACGGGTATGCCAAGAGATTAGCGTCAAGGGCCATTATTCAATCCGCAGATTGCGCCGATTTTCGCAGATTAGGGCCAAAATAGGTCTGTGAGGCTTTTCCATCTGCGTTAATCGGCGAAATCTGCGGATATATTTCTGGTACTTAATTAAAGAAACTCGTCGAACTCAGGTTATACGTCGTTTCTTTCCTATTTGCCTCATAAACAGACAAAAACTTACCCCCTTCCCACAGGACAGGTTCCGAAGCTACTGACCATAAAGCGTACTCCGCCATCCGGGGCAGCTTGCTTAACTCTGTAGTTGCATAGTTCTTTAAGCTCATGGCTACCGCATCTAGCAAACACCCTAAAACGCCTGGCCATACTGCATTGAATTCGGCCATGACGTTACCGGTAGGTCTACGTTGTTCATCGGTGATTGGATTTAATTCTATGACTACCACACGGTCTGCCAAGTCAGATCGGTCCACACAGTTGTTTATACCGTTGATGATTATCGGTCTAATTGCCTGAAAAATTTCTTCCTCATCGTTTGTAAACAACTTTCTGGTTCTGAGCCCGGCCCCGGTAGAAAGCCGGCAAAGAGAATCTGCTGTCTTTTTGCTTATGAATGATATATTGTCATAACATAGGCACCAAGAATTTTTAGATGCGATCATCACTTCCCGTTCGTCTTCTGGAAGCTTTTGGAGAGGAGCGGCTCCTTGATCCAGGATATTTTTCGTAATCAAGGTAGCAGTACTTTTGGCTGTACCTTTGCAACCATGGATAAACAAAATGGGTTTTTCACCAGTGGGTCTTAACGAGCTGAGCAGCCATGAGAGATACAGGACCCAATCTTCGTCGGATTTTATGTTCAAAATCCCTTTAAACCGGGTCAGAGCATCCGGGTCTCTTGTGGGCTCCGGCAAAGGCAGCATTCCCGGAGTACGATAAAACTTGATCGGCACATCTTTGACTATTTCCCAACCATCCGGGGTGATCTTGACAGTAGTCCAAGCTTCGTCGCCTAGATCCAAAGAGACATTGCCCTGATCATCTTCGCCCGTTCTTAGATAAACCGGGCGTAACGGTGATTCATGAAGAGCTATTCCGATGAGGGTATTAATCGTTTCTTCCAAGAAATTGTTTTTTGACGGACTATTATAATGCCGGTAATGGATATTATTGAGTAGAGTTCTGAAGCCCTTTGAAGTCAGATCGTAGTTTTCAACATGGTCGTCCTTCATAATGCCAATAAATGCTTTTCCTCGGTCATCATGCCAGATATCAACGGTTATTTGGTTAACCAAATCAAGTAAGGTTATGCTGTCAGAATCTTGTTCCAGCTTTTCCTTGGACGCCTTCCGGGTTCCTTTTAGGCATTTTTTAATCGTGGCCTGGCCGTACGTCATTCCGTTGGTGTAGTGAATTTCGTCCCACTTGGGCCGGAACAACTTTGACATCCTAAAAAACTGGTCAATTTCCGATGGATCAGCTCCGTGCCGGGCGAGAATACCACATAAAGCACAATCAGCCTCGCTTGGTGACTTGAAGCCTGAGATATCACCGCTCCAAAGTCTTTCGAACTTGTCGCCATCAGGCGATTTAACTATCTTATCTATAAGTAGATCGATCTTAGCGTCGTGATCGAGATTTGAGGGTTTTGTTTTTCTGGGTCCAGTATCATTAGGCGAGTCAGCGCCGTCTTGTTTACAGGTGTTAGCAGATGACTTCGTTTGGCCAGAGCCACCGTCCAATAACTTCGTATACAGAGCGAGAACTTCATCTGGCCGCTCCATGATTTTGGTCGGTGCTCCTGGCAGGATATTCCCCGTGACGGTGCAGAAGCGTTTGTCGTCGTAGATTTCAATGCTACCGCTTTTCTTCCCGCCGCCAGGAAGTCGGGTCTCAGCAAAAAGGTGGACGCCTTTCCCTGATGGAGAAATCTCCGTGTAGCTGGATAAGTCATTAATGATCTCTAACGCCCAGGGTGCAATTTCTCCCGTGGCCGGGTCCAGGCAATGGTCTAAATCTATGCCGACAAACGGATTGGTTTCTGTGAAAACAAAACCGATGCCGTCAAATCCGTTAGCTTCACAACAGGCTAAGGCTTCGTCAAAGGTACCCCATGTGCTGGGGTCGTTCGGTTTGGCGTTTATACCAGTGGCGGGATTGATCGGAATTTTGCCGATCTTCCCGTTGCCCCGGTCGGTACTTTTCCAAGCCACCCAATAGGGCTGGTCCTTCAGGTTTTGTGGAATATTATTAATGTATGAAGTGTTTATCATGTTTTTACTCTCCTATTTCTTTAGAATCTATTTAAAAATAATGTCTTTCGTGGATGGTAAGGGGGCCGCTCTATACGGAGACAGCCCCCATGCTCTTATGCCTTCGGTGGTTCCTGTTCTTGACTCAATGAAGCCTCTAATGTTACGCATAAGCGATAGGCATTATAAGCCAATAACTGGATGGCGCACTGCGTGGCCCGGTCGTTATAAAGGGCACATCCCTCGTTCAAACATGGTTCGTCCTTGATGGGACAGATAGTGGTGATTTTCTTACTATTCTTAGCTTGTTGTTTAATCTTCATAAGTTATTTCTCCTTTTTTTATTAGGCTGTCCTGAGCCATTTGCGCTGCTACCGGCAATCTTAGTCCGGCGTCTAAAAATTTCTTTATGGCCTTGATTAAGTCCAAATCATCCTCGGTGAACTGCCGAAAGGTCCGCTCTCCACACACAACTCTGGGATTAGCGTGCAGATAATTCCTATCATGCCAGAATCTTCGTTGATTGGTCGTAACTCCGGTCCTTCTGGACGCTTCACCGATAGTCATGAAATCCGTTACTTCAGCACCCATATGGTTCTCCTCGTTATTTAGAATTTTACTCCAAGCAAAAAATTTGCCTTAACTCTACTTATTATAGGTTACATTATTCATAAAAATACTAGGCAGGCACTTTAAAGCCCGTCACTAACAATACGGGTTACATTATTCAGGGTGGCTGAAGCGCGTTGGGTAGGATTAAACTCGGACAAAGATATGGCGATACTACTCCGGCCGCGAAACTGAGGTGCGGGATATTTTGGCTGGTGCACCGGGGGTAGAGAATTTGATGCTGCCGTCAAAGTAAATCTTGGGGCTGGTCTGGGATTGGTCAGGCTTACTTCATGGCGAAGTCACGGCCCAGGTGTGATTGGCCGGGATTAGCAAAGCACTCATCTGACCGCCATGGGGGGACGCTAAACACTGGAGCCAGGTAGCGACGTGCCAAAGGGAAAGGGGATAGGATGGAGGATCTGCGTAGGGTTAACGGAGGAAAGATAAGGAGTTTGTGGAAGAAAGGCATCAGAACGGGTTTATCACCGGCCGGGTGAGAATCAAAATTGATGAAATTATCCGGCTCTGGGGTGTCAAATGGGCTGGCCCCCTCACCTCCACCCTGAGATCCAAAATGTGATCCATGAGCCGAAAAGAATCTCGAGGCGTGGGGACAGGTTCTGGGCTTATAGCCAGTCCTCAGATAGCCTTTACCGGTTGCTCGCTACGGGATATTTACAGAAAACAAACATCAACCCGTAATAAGCAACCGGCACAGGGTTATTTATTTTCTTCCAAGATTATTTTATGTTCCACCAAAGACATCCGCTTAATCTTGGCGTCCAGCAATTTTTGCTCTCCAAATATGCTCACCAGCCGCAGTTTTCCGTCTTCATGTTCCACCACATCGACACTATTGAGAAATATTTCTTCTTTTCCGTTTTTAAACAAGTACGCATTGGCTTCACACATGGTTAATAATCTCCTTTATCCTGGCTTTAACGATTTCATCAATTAGGTGGGGCAACGGTTCCAGGGCCAAACCGGCGATTTCCACATTTTCCTGACTCAGAGGAATCAATATTTTTTTGGCTGAAGAATCGGCTACCGCCTCGGCCATTTCCGGAGTAACCTCACCCATCATGGCGTTAGCCATGACGATGCCGATGGGACCAATAATAACGTCAACAATTTTGGATGTCTTGACAATCGCGTTGGGACCGGTGGCGCCTTTATTGGCCCCGGCTTTCATCATCTGGGCGGTGGCGATGGCATTGGTGCCGAGAGCGATGACCTCAATGTTTTCTCCATATTCTTCCTTAAATTTTTTGATTAGAGCGCTGCCGATACCACCTCCCTGACCGTCTATCACACATATTTTCAGCATGTTCTTTTTCTTTCTGGCATTGGTTCTGTTTGATGGAAAGGACTGCGTAATCGCAATGTAAAAGGGGGTTAGCCCAAACTGATCGTCAAACTCCATTTAATAACAGCCCATCGTCTGTCCCGATACCTCAAGCAATCAAGGATTCCCGTATCTTTTTTTGCCGCACGATTTCCGTTAAATCGTCGGCTTTCAAATCATCGATGGTGTAATAGTCGGCCAGAAGTAAGTCGGTCATCCGCCGGGCCAGGTCTGTCCGGATGAATCTGCTCTTGTCCTCCGTATCTACGACTATATAGTCAGTCAGGTGTAACTCCTTCAGCAGATTTGCCATCCTGGCTATTTCTTGGGCAATGGGGACAGCGGAAAGGCCCTGGTTGGCCCGGCCGTCGGTGATCAGCACGACCAGAAATCTGGTTTCCGGCGCCTTGATGGCAACCCGTTTAATGAGGTTGTAAGTTTCCAACAGCCCGGCGGTCAACGGCGTCTTTCCCCCGACCGGAATTTCCCGCAATCTTCTGGAAGCCGTCTCAACGCTGGAGGTCGGGGGCAGGATGACCTCAGCCCGATCTTTTCTAAAAACGATCATCGAGATCATGTCGCGTTTTTGATAACAGTCTAGAAGCAAGGATTGAACCGCACTCTTGGTCTGGACCATCCTTTTCTGCGCGCCCATAGACCCGGATCCATCCACGACGAAGATGACCAGATGCCCCATCTTCTTCTCCCTCTGTTTGAAGCGCAGGTCCTCGTCTTGGATTATCAGCGTTTCGGTCCAGCCTCTGGCTTTTTGATAGGGAGCGGCCGCCCGCAGGGTGGCATCCAAGGCTACGTCTTTACCTTTCTTCATTCTGCTCTTTACATATCGGCCGCCCTTATCTTTGGATCCGGTCTTCGTTCTCCGCCCGGAAGCCACCCGGTTCACCTGGTCTTTTCTAAAGACAATCCGCCTAACTTTGAATGTGTTTCCTGAGTCGAAGACCTCCTCCTTGGAGTCGGATTCAGTCATTCGATTTTGCCAATCGGCATCCTTTTCATCATGTTGATGATCAGGCTCCGGCTCGTCCGGCTTTGAGGATTCTTGATCTCTTCGTTCAGGTGGTTGCGATTGATTATGTTGATCCTGTTGATTTTCTTCCTGTGATTGGTGCTCATTGTTGGGCTCCTCCATCTCCTGCAATAGCCGCTTTCGATGTTGGAGAATCAGGGGGAATACGACATCAACATGTTCCGGCGTCACTTCTGTGGCACGACAAAACGCCGCGTAGGCCCGTGCGGCATAAAATAAAAATAGGTCGGCCCGGTGCCCCGCCACGACATTTTCAGTACATAGCCGACTGATGTATTCCCTGATCTCTTCCGGGACCAGCACATCCCCGAGAAGAGAACGGGCCTGTCTGATGGCGCCTTTCACGGCAGCTTCGGCATTTGGATCTGGTTTCAGGTCAAATTGACCCGCCGCGGCCATTTTCATTATCCTGATTCGCTCGGCTGGCTCCTTCAGGCCGGACCATAAAACGCACATGCCAAAGTGATCCAGGAGATGGGAAGACAAAATGCCCTCGTCCTGGTTCATACTGGCCACCAGGATAAACTTTGACGGATGCCTTAAAGTGATGCCTTCCCGCTCAACAATATTCTCTCCCCGGCTTTGAGCTTCGAGGAGCAGAGGGAGAATCTCGGGAGAAAGAAGATTGATATCATCAATATAAATAATGCCCCCGTTAGCCCGGCTGAGAATACTGCGCTGAAACATCCTTCGGCCGGTCTTAATCGTTTTCTCGATGTCAACGCCGCCGACCAGGGCATCTTCGGTAATATTTAGCGGCAACTCCACAAAAGGGGCTTCCGGAGGCAAAAGTTTCTTCGCCAGCCTGGCCAGGGTTGATTTACCGCTCCCCTTATCACCCACAAACAAGACTCCGCCGGTGTTCGGGTCGATTATATTTAACAACAAAGCCAGCTTGGCGTCGTCATGCCCCACAAAATCGGTGAACAGCATCTCTACCCCCCGAAAAGCACCGTCCGCAGTTTATCTCTCTCCTGGCCTATCTCCTCGAAAGGAAGCCGCTTCATCCTGTGATTCAGGGCCAGTTGGGCGGCATCCCGGATATCGTCGGCATCTGTTGAATCCTTTTTCCGGAAAGCCGAAAGGGCTCTGGCCGATTTCATAATCACAATGTCGGGCCGGTGCCCGTCCAGACTCAACGAGGAAGTGATATCGACAATTCGCTCCAGAACCTCGTCAGTGATGGAGATGTCGTTCAACCTGCTTTTGGCTTCGATGATCCGGGCCGCCAAATCTTTTTGTTGGGTATCCCAGGTTACCAAAAACTCGCCGGGTTTGGCGTCGAACGTGGTCTTTCGTCTCAGTATCTCCATTCTCAAGGCTTTGTCTTGGATGGAAGTGACATGGACGCACAATCCGAACCGGTCGAGGAGTTGCGGCCGCAGGTCTCCCTCTTCCGGGTTCATGGTTCCAACCAGGATGAACTTGGCTGGATGGGTGAAAGACACCCCTTCCCGTTCGACTGTATTGACCCCCATGGCCGCGGAGTCCAGTAATAAGTCCACAATATGGTCTTCCAGCAGATTAACCTCGTCAACATATAGAAAGTTCCGGTTGGCGTTGGCCAGGATACCGGGGTCGAATCTTTTTTCACCTCTCTTAATGGCGTGCTCGATGTCCAGTGTGCCGACCAACCGGTCTTCGGTAATCCCCAGCGGCAGCTCCACCACCTTCATCTTTTTCGGCTCTCGATGAAGATGCTCCTCAAGCTTTAGGGTATTTTTACACTTGCTGCACAAAAAGCCATCCGGCTCACAATTGAACGGGCAGTCTTTTACCACCTCCACATCCGGCAGGAGCTCAGCCAAAGCCCTGACGGCCGTGCTCTTGGCCGTTCCTTTCTCCCCCATGATCAAAAGCCCACCGATAGACGGGTCGATGACGTTCAAGATCAATGCGGTTTTCATCTCTTCTTGAGCCACTATGGCGGTAAATGGGAACATCATTATAAGACTTCCTCCATTTTCTTTTTCCAACTGGCCACTTCTTCCTTAGTCACGATGTCGATGCTGCCACCCTGAAAATCTCCTTTAATATCTCCCATCTTTTCTTCCAACCAGCCCTCAATCTCGACATAGACGTCTTTCAACGCTTCCCTGACATCAGGCGCCGGTGTCCACAAGTTTCTTTCAACCGCCTCTATCAGTCGCCGGGCCACTTCCTCCAACGCCCACGGGTTATCTTCCTCGAAGAATTTTTTATTTTCTTCATTCATCAGGAACGTTCGGGCGATGTCGTTAAACACGGAATCGTCTACGGCCTTGGTAGTGGCCTGCCAGCCATACAATCGGCCGACCCGCTTACTGATTTCGCCAGCGCCCTTATACCCGTGTTCCTTCATTCCTTCGATCCATTTAGGATTCAATATCTTGGCCCGTGAGATCCGCCTGATTTCTTCCGAAAGGGTTCTGATGGATATTTTGTCCGGTTCTCTGGTGTCTCCGTAGTAATTGAGAATCTCTCGGCCGGACACCACCTTAGCCGCGTTGATCAACCCGCCGTGCGCCCCGAAATAGCAGCAACATCCCGTGAGGTCATACTCGTCCGTGACGGTTTTGTTGAAGGTGAGTTCTACGTTCTTCAGACTCGCCTTGAGGCTTTGATGGGCCGGTTCTCCGAAAGTCCCTTTTCCGTAAGCATAACCATTCCAATACAGAAAGATATCGGACAGGTCCTTTTCAGTTTTCCAGGCCGAGGCATAAACCGCCAGTTGCGTTCCGGCTTGATAGGTGCCGGGCATACTGGTGAAGATGCGATAAGTCGCTTTTCGGAATTCATCCTGGTCGGACGTGGGCTGGTCACCCAACCGCTCCATCGTATGTTTTCTCACCAGATTCCATTCCAACGGTTCGTCGAGTTTAGACACATCCTGGACTATATCGTCTAGCAGATCGATGGTCTGGGAGAAGTTATCCCTGGTGATGCCCGACACCCGGACGGTGATGTCGATCCGGGGCCGGTTTAGTTCCGTAAGCGGAATGATCTCGTACCCTTTCAACCGTCCATTGGACTGCCAGGTCGGTTTGGCGCCCATGAGGTACATCATCTGAGCCAGCCCTTCACCATCGGACCACATGATGTCGGTGCACATCCAATAGAAGGCGATATTTTCGGGATACCTGCCTTCTTCCTCCAAGAACTTGTCCAGAGTCTTTTCCGCCAGGCTTTTTCCAATCTCCCAGGCCGTTGGGGTGGGAATCCTTTGAGGATCGAGGGAATAGAAGTTCCGTCCGGTCGGGAGCACATCACCTCTGCCTCTGGTGATCAGGCCCGATGGGCCGGACTCAATGTATCCGCCGTTAAATCCGTTCAGCAGAGCCGCCGGTTCATCGGACAAAGCCACCGCCTGGACAAGATTATCTATTTGCTGCTGGATGCCCTCCATACCTGCCAGATCTTCAGGGAGAATACCAAAATTAGCGCCCAGGCTCTGGGCCAGACTTCGGCCCTGCAGGACATAATCTCGGCAGGCATCCCTGGCCGCGTCCTCCACCTGTTCTCTGAGTTGATCTCTAGCCAGGCCGGTTTCCCGGCCGACAATTGTGGAAACAAATCCTCTTAAGGACTCGGGCGTAGAATCGAACCGGACTATGGCGTAGATAAAACTGGCCAGTTCTTCTCCCGCCGGACGTCGACCAAAGATGTGCATTCCTTTTGGAATATAAGTGTCTTTCAACAGAGAGAGTTTGTCGTGGATATCTCTCACCTTATCGCTGAAATTTTCGTGACTGAATTCTGCATCGCCGTCCAGGAGGTTAAGTTCCTTCACTTTTTCCATAATCATGTGGGAAATGGTGTGCGCTTTTCCCGGTTCTATGTCTTTGTATCTTTCGTACTCCTCCAAGAGGCGTTCCGTCTGGTCCAGGTCACCGTAAAGCTCGCCCTTGACCATCACGGTCTGCATATGGTCAATCATTACGGCATTGCTTCTTCTCTTGGCAATAATGCCTTCCGGTGGATTATCGGCATTATAGATATACAGGTGCGGCATGGTATCGATCCCGATATCCGGGAAACAGCCTGAGGATAGACCGGTGGATTTTCCCGGCAGGAACTCCAGGTTCCCGTGGGTGCCGACATGGACGATGGCATCCACGCCGTATTCCCTGGAGAGCCATTTGTAGGTGGCCACATACTGATGGGGAGGCGGGACATCCGGATCATGGAGTATCTTGCAGACCTGCCCGTCGCATCGGGCACCAGCGCAACCTCTCTTGGGCTGGACGCACACCACGGCATGGCCATAATTTACCCCGGTAATGACAATCTGGCCTTCATGGACCATGGCCGCCGGAATTCCGTTCTTTTCTTCTCCCGGAGGATTACCCCAGGCTTCGCTCATCCGCTGCCGGGTTTTCTCCGGCAAGGCGTTAAACCAGGGCAAGTATCTTTCATTTTCCACCAAATCCAGCACCCCGCCCTTATCCAGAATCTCCCCCACTGTCGTCCACCGGAATTCGGAAATGGCCTTCTTGTTCATGATGTCATTGATCAAAGCCCGGCCGTCTTCCGGCGGATCAATTTGATATCCCTCATCCCTCATCCGTTTCATCATATCGGCGACGCTTTCCAGGGTATCCAGATGAGCCCCGGCACCGACGGTGGCCTCCACTGAGGCACAAGGGTTGTTATGGAGAATAAACGCCACCTTCTTGTCCCGGTTAGGTTTTTTTCTCAAACTAACCCAGCGGATGATCCGCTCGGCCAGCCGGTCGACCCGGTCGGGGATAGCTTCATAGCATTCCTCTTCGGGATTGGTGATGCCTTTGGTGGCCCCGATGATCATGGGTTCAATCACGCCCTCCAGTTCTGGCATGGCCACGCTCCAGGCCACCTGCGACCCTAGGCCTTGCGGGTCCTGGAGCCATTGCTCTTTGTCCTTGTAATATGAAATCACCGGGCAAAACAAAGGCACATTCAATCGCTTCATCATACTTACGCCGGAGGGAGAATCTGATTCCCTCATGGCTCCTTTGAGGCTGCCCAAAAAGAAAATGGACAGCTTAATCAGTCCGTCAACCAGCGGCCGCCCGTCTTGCAGCAAGAACTTTTCAATCACCTCAACGCCGCCCATGTTTCCGAGATTCGCATCCTTCAAGGAATATAGAAAAATGGGGATAACGCCCACATTCCGGCTCTCAAACGACGCCACGAGAGCCTTTTCTATTCCCACATTTCCAGTCACCCAGTTGGACCGGGAATAGAGTAAGCCGACATAGGACTGGATTTCCCGTGGCCCCAGAAACCGTTGATAAGCAGCCAGGTACTCTTCGGTAGAATTAAATACCTCGCCCATCTCCGGATGAAAGATGCCCTGCCAGGGAATTTCTTGAGGTTGTTGAAAGACTACCGACTGATCGGAGATGTGATGGAGAAGATAACCGAACATGTTGACGAGATTATCTTTTCCGTTGAAAAGGATGTATCTGTACACCGTGGCCACAATTTCCGGAGAGACGGTGGATAAAGCCCAGTATGACGGATCACTGCCCACCACGACCACCGGGATTCTGCCCTTAACCTCCCTTACGGCAGCTTCCAGTTCCTCCCAGAAAGCATCGTTTGTCCGGTACAGGATGATCAACTCCGCCCTGGCCATCTCGGCTTTGATCCGGTCAATTAACTCGTAATTGGTGTTGATCTGTTTGTTGGAATAGGCCACCAGCTCGATATCCATGGCGTTGGCAGCCTCTTTCATCAGGGACAAGTAGCTGGACCACATGACGGTCAGAATCTTCATATTTTCTCTCCTGATTTACAGGTCCTTGGGCCTAAAGGCCGAGGGACGGTCACTCGCTGTATCTTCTAATTAACCGAGAGCCATAGGCGAAAAGCAAAAGGGCATAGACAACTAACACTAATAAAGAAATCAAACTTTCATAGTCTAATGAACTCTTCCTGATGACGATATTGGTATGCGTCAGAGGCAGAATGTAAATAATTGGTTTAATAAATAGAGGTACTTTGTCGACGGGGAAGAAGGTTCCGCTGAAAAAGGCCATCGGCATGATGAAAAAATTGGTATAGGTGGCCGTATCTTCATGGGACTTGGCCCGCATCCCGGTAATCACACCGAGATTGGCGAATAAAAAGCAATTGAGCAGCAAAGTGATGACGAAAAGAGGAGTTATAAAATGGGCCGAGGAGATGAATAGGCCTATGATAATAATCAATAATGAGGCGAACAGCCCCTTAACCATACCGGCCAGGACCTCTCCGATCATAATGGCGGAAGGACCGATCGGCGCCTGGATAAAGACCTGAAAGGTTTTAAAATAGAGCCGGCTGAGGTTCAAGGCATTGGCCACCCAGCTATATGAGTTGTTCATAGAACTCATCGCCACCAGACCGGGGATAAGAAAGCTTAGATAATCCGTACCTTGAATCCGGACACTCCGGCCCAGACCCCAGCCGAAGGCGCCCAGATAAATTATGGGCATAATCATGGCAGAAAAAACATATCCCAACCGCAGGAGTTTTCTCCGAAACAGCAACATTTCTTTCAAGAATATGGGATACCAGGCCAGACTGTTTCTCATCCGATACGCTCTCCCGTAAGTTTAACAAAGACGTCTTCCAGATTGGATTTCCTGATGGTTACCCCGTCGTCCCCGTGTCTGGCCAGTTCATGGGCTTCATCGCTATCCCGGCACATGCGCTGGATAAGCTTCCCGTCATCATTTAGAAATTCAACAACATACTCACCAACGGTGGTTTTCAGGTTCTGGGGGGTGTCCAAAGCAATGAGCCGACCCTTGGACAGGATGCCCACGGTGTCACATAAGGCCGCAGCTTCTTCGATGTAATGGGTGGTTATAATCACCGTCCGGCCATCAATCTTGGTCTTTCTGATAATATCCCACATCTGCCGCCTGATTTGCGGGTCTAAGCCGATGGACGGCTCGTCCAGGAAAAGCACGGGAGGCTCCGGTAGCAATGCCCTGGCCAGCAGGAGCCTCCTCTGCATCCCTCCGGAAAACCCGGTGACAATGGAATCCCGTCTATCCCATAAATCGACCACTTTCAGCGCCTCGTCGATCTTTTCCTTCATCTCCGCGACATTATGCAGCATCCCATAAATGAGCAGATTCTCGTATGCGGTAAGTTCCCTCTCCAGATTGTTCTCCTGCGGAACGGCCCCGATATTGCGCTTAATCTCCAGGGGCTGGTCAACCACATCGATGCCGTTAATGATACATCTGCCGGAATCAGGCTTAGTTAACGTGGTCAGCATCTTTATCGTCGTGGTTTTTCCGGCTCCGTTCGGTCCCAGTAGTCCGAATATCTCGCCCTGGTTAATGGTAAACGAGAGATCGTCCACAGCTTTAATCTTCCCATAGCTCTTGCATAGGTTAATAACTTCAATCATGAATTCAACCTCGGACGGATAACCTTCACTCCATTGTGACTGATGACATCCACATCAATTCCGTACATTGCCTTTAAATTTGCTTCGGTCATAACCTCTTGAGGGACGCCGCTGGTCATAATGCGCCCGCCGTTGATCATGACGATATTGTCCGAAAAAAGCGTGGCCAGATTCGGATCGTGCAGCGTCATGACTACGGTCAATTGTTTTTGGCTGACTATTTCTCTGACTTTGTTCAGAACCAGCACCTGGTTCTTGAAATCCAGATGCGATGTCGGTTCATCCAAGATGAGTATAGGTGCTTCCTGAGCCAGCGCCCTGGCGATCAGCACCAGTTGTCTTTCCCCGCCGCTAATCTTGGTGTAGGGTCTGTTTTTCAACCGGCCGATGCCGATGGTCTCAATGGCCTCCTCCGCCTTCAGGCAATCATGCTTGGAAGGGGATGACCACATGGACACATGCGAGACTCTGCCCATCATCACCGCGTCCAGGACGGAATAGGGAAACGGCGGCTCATGTTCCTGGGGCACCACCGCCATGATTTTGGCTCGCTTTTCATAAGACAAGTGGGCCAGTTCCGTGCCGCCGAACAGGATCGTCCCTTGCCTGGGTTTGACCAACCCGGTGATGCACTTAAACAGAGTCGTCTTACCGGAGCCGTTGGGGCCGAGAATGGTGGTCATCCGTCCCTCGGCAATTTTAAGCTCAACGTCGTTGAGGACATTAGCCCCATGATGATTATAGCCAAAACAGAGCCGATTGATTTCCAGCATCACCTTCCCCAAGCCTCTCCGCCGCTCTTCTTCATCAGGTAGACAAAGAAAGGAGCACCGGTTAGCGCCGTAATTATGCCCACCGGGATGTCAAACTGAGTTAGATTCCGGGCAATGGTATCAGCCAGGATCATAAATGCCGCGCCCCCGGCCATGCTCAAGGGCACCAGGCTGCGGTGGTCCGGGCCGGTAATCATCCTGATCATGTGCGGGACCATCAGCCCCACCCAACCCACAATCCCGCTGACCGATACAGCCATACTCACGGACAAAGACGACGCTCCGATAAATATGATTCTATCTCTGGCCACGTTTACGCCCAAAGCCTTAGCTTCATCCTCGCCCATGCTCATGGCGTTGAGCCGCCACCTCATCAGCACTACCGGAATGATCCCCACGATTATACCTACCCCGGCTACTCTGACCCGCGCCCAGTCGGACAGGGAGAAGCTGCCCATCAGCCAGAACACAATGCTTTGAAGCTTATTGGGATCGACCAAAAATTTTACGATTGACAACATGGCGGTAAAAAAGGTGGAGGTGATCACCCCGGACAGAACCAGAGATAGCCGGGAGACCTGGCCTTGCATCCGGGCCACTAGATAGGCCATGACAACGGCGGCCAGGCCGAAAATAAACGCGGTTATCTGAATCGGCCAGTGAGGCAGAAACCCCACGGATAAGGCACAACCCAAGGCCGCTCCGGCGGAAATGCCGAGAATAAACGGGTCAATCAAAGGATTGCGGAAAATTCCTTGGAGCGTCACGCCCGAACCGGACAAGGCGATACCCACCAGCCCGGCCAGAATGATCCGGGGCAACCTGATGTCCATGATGATCGCCCGTTGCTCCGGGCCGACGGGACCCCAGAAGGGCCATATCTCATTCCCGAGAGCCTTCAAGACGATCAGAGGACTTAAATTGTACGCCCCCAGGAAAAGAGATAACCAGCCCACCAGAAAAGGTGAGATGATTATCAGCCCGTTCTTGACCACCCTAGTGTTCAAATCCTTCCACCTCTTTAAAAGAGACGCCGAAGTTCTTGCGGTAGAACTCGTCCACGACCTGATCCAGATTTATGTCCCTGAAATAATGGGGATAGGTTCGCATGGCCATCCACAAAGCAATAGGGGCCAGCCGGGGAGACCAGGTGGACCAGGACGGCGCTTTATAGACCTGGCCGTCCCTGATGGCCGAGACCGACCGCCATTGCGAGCCGCCGAGTATGGAAGCGGTATCATAAGCGGCGTTGCCCCAGATGAAAACAACCTCCGGATTCCATCCGATTATTCTCTCCATCGGGATATCGGCGTTTCTTTCCAGTATCTGGGCCGCGGGATTAACCCCCCCGATCAATTGCAGGATGTCGTTGGTTACTCCTACTCCGCAAGCCACGGTGGTGGGTTTACCGCCAAGCCAAATGATTTTTTTCTTTTTTCCCTCCGGCACCTTTGACACCCGATCAGTGATCAGCTTGAAGATTCTCTCCATCTCGGCAATCGAAGCCTCCATTTCTTTTTCTTTGGCGAAAAGCCGACCATGCATCTTCATGACCTGGTACAGCTCTTTTAGACTTTCCGGATAAACAGAGATAACTTTCAACCCCTTCTCTTCCATGAACCGGACATTATCGGGCCGGGATGTCCAGGTGATGACCACATCAGGTTTTAGTCTCAGCAGCGCCTCTATGTTTATCGTTGTGCCGTCACCCACGGACGGAATGCTTTTGGCCAGGTCTGGCCTGACGGCTTTCATTAAATCGTTGGAATAAGCCCATCTGGCCACCCCGACGACTTTATCCCAAACCTTCAGCGTTGGCAGTAATTCATAGGAAATCAGTAACACAGCCCGATTCACCGGGATTGTGACATTCACCACCCGACCCAGCTTGTCCTCGTAGGTCAGTTCGGCTGCCTCTGCGACAGAGGCGGAAGAGATAGCCCCCCACCTAGCGACTAAGACGACCAACCAGAGGGTCTGTTTCCTCCACCTAGTCATTAGAACTTCAGAGTCATCTGTCCGAACCATGATCTCCCCGGAGCCTGGTAGTATGCGAAATAATTACGGTCAAAGATGTTGTCTACGGCCATGGAAACCGAGACGAACGAGGTGATTTTATAACCGACCTTGGCATCGGCTGTGAAATATGGATCATAAGACCCATAGACTCCGTTTTCCGTGTCCTTGTTCTCGTCGTTAGCGTACACCTTGCCCACATAGCGTCCGGTCAGGCTGGCGGAAAACGGTCCCTTGTCAAACACCGCGCCCACGTTGTACATTTGCTGCGGGAGATAGGTCAAATTGCTTCCAACCGTCGTCGGCTTAGCGGCGTTTTCGGTTATCTTGGCGTCATTATAGGTGAAGTTGGCGAATAGCCGCCAGGTCTTGTCAAACCGCTGCTCCAGCTCAAGCTCTACGCCCCGTCCTTCGGCCTTACCCACATTCCGGTACTCTTGAAGAGTCGAACTGACTGTGGTCAGGTAAATCAAGTCATCCATATAGTTTTCAAAATAAGTAACTTTAAGCTTGGCGCCTGCCCATAGTCGCTGCTCCACGCCGCCATCCCAGGATAACGTGGTTTCCGGCTTGAGATTGGGGTTTCCGGCATAAGTTACGCCGCCTGCTGAGGTCCAGGTCCGATAAAGCTCATACAGTGTCGGTGCCCGGAATGCTTGCCCAATGGATGACCGCAAGGAGGTTTTCTCGAAAAGTTTATAGATCAAGGCCAGCTTGGGGCTAAAAGCCGATTGATCTCTAGAGCCATAGCTTATGGGATAACCTGGGCCGGCCTGGTTCACATAACCGTCGTAGGTTTGCCACCAGTCCTGTCTAAAACCCAAATACACAGTCAGTTTGTCCAACACCGCCATCTCATCTTGCAAAAAGAAGGCGTAGGTCCGGTCTTTCCCTTGGGCTTGATAGGTCACATCAGCCACAGTGGTCTCATCCTTCCAGTTGGTCAGGCCGTTCTCCTGAGTATTTATCTGCCCGGTCCTGAAAGAGCCGCCAAAGGTGAGAATGTTCCAATCCAGAATGGGAGCGGTGAATTGCAGGTCGGCGTTGTAGTTCTGAGATGGAGTTCTGGCCACTTTACCCGGACCTCCGGACTGGGTGGCGGCGACGGAGTCGGGAGTCACATACCAATATCTATCTTGATCCACCAGTCCTAGAGTAAGTTTCGCCGCGACTGAGGAGACTTCCGTCTCGGCGCTGATATTATAGGAATTTTGTCCATTCCCGCCGGCCCCGGAGAGAAATGACGCTTCCTTAACCGACCCATAAGACCAGACCGGCTTACCGGCCACGTCCTTGAGGTAGGTGTGCGGATCATCATAGGTGTATTTATACCGATTCTGCATGAAGCCGATATTGACCTTTGAAACTTTGGTGAAGTCATATCCGGCTTTAAAAACGATGTTATCATCCCACCACCGATTGTCTCCCTTATCTCCGATCAAATAAGCCGAGTTGCCCAGATTATCTTTGGTGTTTGACCAACCGGCGATCCCCGAGGATGGTTGCGTCTTCTGAACATTGAAATCAGTCGGATAACCGTTTGTTCCGTCGTAACCGTAGCTTAACAAGAGGCTCAGTTTGTCGTCTATCCTGTCGCCGTAGGAGACATAATGTCTTTGGAGATCATTTTGCGCTCCGCCATTGGTCCATCCGGATCCATAGCCGGTCCTGATCATAAGCTCTCTTTTCTCCGGCATCTTGGTAATGACGTTGACCACTCCCCCCATGGCGTACCCACCGTAAAGACTTGAAAACGGACCTTTGACCACCTCCACCTTTTCTACATTCTCAGGGAAAATCCCTGCCCACATGGGCGCGCCGGTATAGGCGTTGTTGAGCGCCAGTCCATCGATAAGAATGAGCGACCGGTTCTGACCGGGAATCCCCCGCAGACTGACCTGGGCCAGAGTATCCATCAGCCCCTTGCTGCGTCGGTTGAATACCCCGACCGTATCGTTCAAAGCCTGATCAATTGTTTGGATGTTTCTTGTTTCTATTTCTTCTTTGGTGACCACATTGACTGAGGCTGGGGCGTCCGAAACAGCTTTTTCCGTGCGGGTAGCCGTGACAACCATTTCTTCTAGCTTAATCTCATCCTTCTTTTTCTCATCTTCCTTCTTATCCTCAGCCCAACCAGGATGAGTTGAAATTGTCCACACAATTGCCGGCAGAATCCACAATAGCTTAGTCCCTTTCATCTCCGTTCCTTTCTAACTAGGTAAAAAAAATGTTAAAAGAACGCCGATGGATTCTTCCATCAATTGCCTTCGAGGCTAACTTGTTAAAACAATATTTTTTATTTAGATAACAGCCCCCAGTCGAGATTAACCGATACTTCGTTTCGTTCGCCGCATGAATGACAGGTGGAACACCAGATTCCGCTTACCATTGCCTTTCTATTGTTCAATCAACATGTTACCAATTTAGCGTCATGCCAAAACAAAAAAGCCAAGAAGGGCGACACGCTTTGGGTCAGCGCGAGCCTTCTTGGCTTTGATTTCAATAATGACTACTTCAGTTTTAAGAACGACTGAAAACCGGGCAAATTACCTTTGCTATTGCTTATCGCTTATCACGTCCCACCAGCCGATGTCAAGACAAATCTGATCTTCTACCGCAGCGGCCGTGAGGAAGAGAAAATTGTCAGATGTTAGATAAACATAGAGTTACGGTAACGATCTCCATGAGTTGAAAAGATTTAGCCGGAATTCTTTTAGTCTCCGTGGTGTATCCGTCAGCTCGCTTGTTTCAGGGTCTTCAAATAAGACAAGGGGAAGCGCAGATCAAGCACTTCCCCCTGTTATCAATTGCTGTTAGGAATCAGTTTGGCCTAATGGACATGCTGATGCGGTTCTACCTCGTGGGTTGGATGGTCGTGGTCGTGTTGCCCGTGATCACCCGTGTGGTCATGACTGTGAACGCCGGGAACGCCGCCATGGGTATGCTCGTGAAGATGTTCGTGCAGGTGCTCATGGGCATGGCGGTGGTCGTGTTCATGGCTGTGCATCATGTCCCCGTGAGAGTGTTCGTGGGCATGAAGATGTTTGTGCTCGTGTGTTCCTTCCATTGTAGTTCCTCCTGTTCATCAGGTTATGGCGACCCTTCGTGGGTGCATTAAATCAGAGGGAGGCCTTCAGGTCTCCGCCTGGGTGAAGCAATTTAGATCAGAAGCTTCGACACTATTATATTTCAGTCTTGGCATCGATACTTCCTGGGCTTTGATGGCAGTCAGGACAACCAATTTCTGTAACTATTCTACTCCACCTCTAGCTAATTGTCAAGTTCACGACCGCTAACTCAACTAAGGGCGAGCCAATCGGCCTCGATCATCT
This sequence comes from Deltaproteobacteria bacterium, assembly GCA_015233285.1. The sequence continues at coordinate 22,580 of JADFYA010000001.1, forward strand.
GGACCCAGGCATTATCCGGACCACATAAGACATCGCAGCCCCCAGCTTGCAGATGTTTCCTAGTGTGAATATCGGTTCATCCACCAGGGCGCTTACCTAAAAAAACTAGCTCGCTTCGCGCATGTGCTCATTCTCCCGTTGACCGGAGCCAGTTGATTCCAGGCCTTTTGCCTGGATTCTAGACTCCCGGCACATTCCAAATCTTATCCAGTAGGAGTAGGCCAAGACCGCTAATGATCCAGAAAGCTCCTTTGGCCCAATCCCATGGTTGGGCATTGAATTCCACTTCAACGGGCAATTTGCCTGTGTATCCGCGCGCAAGCATGGCGTCATAAACTTTCTGAGTCCTGGCAAAGCTTCTCACCAGAAGCATTCCAAGAAAGTTTCCGATTGATCGAAGAGTCTCTATATCGGTTCTGCCTTGAAATCCCCTGGCTTTCATCCCGGTCAGCATCCGAACCGACTCGCTTTGAAAAACAAAAATATACCGGTGAGCCAGTAAAATCATCTGACAAGCCATCCGAGGGACTTTAAGTCTTGCAAGAGCCTGAATGGTGACAGATAGCTTTGACGTAGCCAAAAGAGGTTCTGTCATCAATGCAATTGAGAATGCCTTCAGTATGATAGCTAAGGCAAGCAAAATTCCCCTTTGATTGAATTTAAAAAAATCAAGATGGATGAATACATATATGATATCCCCATTTTTATCTGGCACCGTCAAGGGCATCACCAGAAGAAGTAATCCAAGAAAAGCACTCATTGCCCTGAGCCGCCCAAGCGTGCGTTTAAGAGAAACGCGGGCGACACTTGCCGCCAGAACCGCCAGAAAAAGCGAGAAACATACCAGGGATATCCTGGTTAAGGATGCTAAGCAAAATATGAAAATAATGAGGGAGACTATTCTGATTCTCGGATCCCAATTATGGAAAGGTGAACTAATGCTTGCCAGAGAATCGATAGCAGGGATTCCCCAGTTTTTTTCTTCATCCGCCTTAGCACGATTTCCGTCAACTGGACATTTCCGAACTAGCCAAAACAATAGGATCAATGAAATAGCCAAACCACCGGCAGTCAAGAACATCATGTTCAAGGGTAGCGTGACTGTGGTGATCGAAGACGTCATTATGACTGCTCCATTGAACAGCTAGGAGAGACCGATCCAAGCAGTTCAGGCTTCACTTTATAGAGGAATGACACCGCAAAGCCGGAAACGCAAGTTTCAATAAGAATTACCGGCAAATGTGCGTACATGGCGATTTTTGCTACTCCCCAAAAATCCTCCCCTCCGGTAAGCAGCAAAGCGGCCAGAAAAAGCACGGCCAAAAAAACTCCCACTCCACCCGCTAACGCCCCGCAAAGGACATATCGAGTTAGTGAACCCCTTCCCCATGAACGGAAAATCCAACCTGCAACCAGAGCGGGAATGCCCATCATAAGAGAATTGGCCCCCAAGGCCGTGATTCCGCCGAACTGAAACAATATGCTTTGCAACAGAAGTCCTAAAGCAATCGAGATGAAGGCACTGTTTCCCAGGAGGATGCCCACGAGACCGGGGATCAATAAGTGAACACTCGTAGGGCCGATGGGAACATGAATTAGCGATGCCACGAAAAAGGCCGATGTCATTACAGCTATCTTGGGAAAATCTTCCGCTTTGGTCCTTCGGGCGCTCCAGGCGATAACCGCCACACTGGCTGCGAAGCCCCCAATCGCAACGGAAGTTGGGAGGACACCATCCGAGATGTGCATATGGCCACTCTTTCATTCGTCAAGTTATAAATTTCTCAGGTAACGAACCGCATGGAAGGCATATCTACGTCCGCCGCCGATTGTTCACGTAAATACCGATCCCTGCCAATCCAAAAATGTAGCCGATACCAGCAAATACTTCTTTAAGGCCCGGCTTGCTGATATCCTCTCTCAGAGCGGCGAGTTCCCTTTTAAGCTGTCCTGCTTCTCTCGAAATCAGGTTCTTTTGTTGTTGAAGTTGTTCTGCCAGTTGCGGGCAATCAGTCGCCGTCCCACCTACCGGCGCGACACTTTGTGCGGAGGGAACGGCAGGCTGATCTTCGGCCGCAAGACCCCGATTTGCAAAAGCAAATATGAAACAGGCAAACAATGCAAAGAGGATCACCATGAATCCTCCAAGAGCTTTCAGACCTTGCGCCATTGTCTATTCCCCCAGTTCGCTCTTTTTGAGCAGGAATTTATTCTTATGGCCCATGGAAGCATCAATCACTATCGTGAGATCGTCTTTCTTCGGGATAGGTAAGGAGAATTTCCCCTCCTTGTCTGTCTTGCCTTCCGCGAGTTTTTGGTTCTGACTGTCGAAAACTTGGATAGTCCCGAACTCGACTTTCTTGCCATCCGGGAAATAGCTTTCTGTATAAATCTTCCCGTTTTCAACATAGGCAAATATATTAACTTTGTGGGCATAGGCCGGACCTGCACAAAGAATTGATCCGAACAAACAAATGACCACCAGCGATTTCAAAAAATTTTGAGACATAGTTCTTCTCCTTGAAAGAGTAGGACTTGGCAGGCGGGAGACGATGAAACTGACTGACTCAGCGGCGCCCACCTGCCGGCAAACCCAAGGTATCGACTATCGTCGCCTAGCCAAGCTGCGGCGCTTATTTCATGTCTATTGTGTGAACCCAGAAAATCCCGCCCATTTCGACCTTCTTAGACTTCCCGTCTTTTTCCAGTTTAAAGGGAGCATCTTTTAGAGCCGCAAATCCCCACCAACCTGATCGCGGCATGGCATAGGTGAAAACCCCGTTCGAATCGGTTTTGACAACCTGGGTAACATACGGGTCGGAAGGAGCTTTCACTATTTTGTTTCCTGGAGATTCATTGAGATATTCTATTTCAACATCGGAATTAGGGACCGGCTTCCCGCCCGCAAGAACCTTGCCCGTAAACACGTTGCCGGTCCAAAACCCATAGGGACGCGTCAGAGGCACGATTTCCATTTCCAGTCCCACCGGTTGGTCCCAACCTTCTTGCATTCCCAGCACGTCGACGCAAACCTTGGTGTAGTGAATAATGAATTTGTCTTCAGAGGGCTCCCAGTAGGGGACCGGCTCAACAAAAAAGGTGTAATCTCCGGGGTTCTTGAAGGCAATGGCGGATTTCCAATATGTGAACGTCCGGTCCTGGTCCGGTCCTTTCCCCTGAGCGCTTTCTAGAGTCTTGAGCAGATCCTCGGTCTTACCTTTATACATGACTCCGAAGCGTTTCGGTTTTTCCATTTCCATGTAGTGCATTTCCATGGGGTGAATAAACTTGATATCTAGTGTGATGTTCCGCGGGGTTGCTTGAGTGACGATGTCGTTCGAGGGGATAAGGGTACCAAAATGAGCCCACGCCGCAGGGGACAGGGCAAGCTGGGCCAACAGGGTTAAAATGCACAATGAACGGGATCCAAACATATTCTTCTCCTCCAAAAGCAGTCCAGGTTCTAATGACACCAGTAACCAAACAAGCTGGCCAATAAAAAAAGACCAGCGCCTTTTGCTGGCCTTCGTGACCATCTTAAATGAATTATAAAACCCAAAGCAATCTTTCAGATACACCCCCTGGGGGGGAGAGGAAGCTGCAACTTCCCGGTTGCGAAAACCAGTAGAACAAAACGCGGAGAATGTCAACTTGAAAATTATTCTTGACAATCCAGCTTCATTATGTTTCTTTTAGCCCCTGCACAACCAAGTGGGGGTTAGTTGATTTAATATGCCGGGTTAAGGCACCCTGAAATGTTTGGAGTTGTGCCGCGTTCCGCCCGAGTGAATAATTGTGGCAAGAATGCCGCAAGGGATGCCTGATTAGGGCGGAATTCCAAAAAAGTTCAGAAATAATCCATAAAAACACTAAGCCACGAAGGCCGGCGAAACTCCACAGGAGTTTACTGTCTTTGTGGCTTTTCTCATTTTATATGTCGCAACTCAATGTCATTGACTTAAGCCGACGAACAATCGTGCCAACTTTTTTAAAATAGACCATTCCGAATAAGCCCCAACGGGGCGCTCTATGTTAGCCCAGGGCAACGCCCTGGGAAATACGGCAGGTTACGTGTCAGCAGAATGGTCAGGGGGTCGGACGGCCCCTAAAACCATTGGCATTGGAAGGGATACGCAATCACGGCTGTGGTTCCAAATCACTGCCTAATTTATATAGCTATTAGGTAATTTATATATATGTATCCACCTGTCCCAGGGCGTTGCCCTGGGCTAACCTAGAGCGCCCTTTCAGGGCTTAATCGGAATAGACTATTTATTAGAATAGGATCCGATGACCTTGCCCTTAAGTCAATGACATTGTGTCACAACTTGTAAACGTTAGACAATGGTGAGGGATAGGCCCTCTTTATAAGCCAAGGCGAAGCGAATTTCGGAGACCTGAGCATGTATGACAGGGTAAAAGAGGGTAATTGGGATTCGGAAATTCTCCCGGCATCCGGCGATGAGACTGTTCGGCCTCTCTTTGATATCCGTTCGTTAGTTTACGCGTATCCAGATGGTCGTTCTGCACTTAAAGGGATCGATTTAACGATTCATCGTGGCGACAGGATTGCCCTGGTAGGACAAAACGGCGCCGGTAAGACCACCCTGGCCCTGCACCTCAACGGTCTTTTTCGTCCCAGAAGCGGGACGATTTTTTACGAAGGACTCCCACTTGATGGCGACTACTTGAGACAAGCACGTCTGCAAATAGGAATGCTTTTTCAGGACCCGGACGATCAGCTATTTTGTAATACTCTTGATGAGGATGTGGCATTTGGACCTCAAAATCAGGAACTGGATAGCCTGGAGGTTGAAAACCGCGTGGCGAATTCCTTGAAGGAAGTCGGTCTGTTGGATTTGCGGTTCAAAGCGCCCCACCGGCTGAGCTATGGTCAAAAGAAACGCGCCGCCCTGGCCGCTATTCTTGCGATGAATCCGGAGGTGCTCATCCTTGATGAACCCACGGCTAACCTCGATCCTAAACAGGAAAACATGTTCGCTGAGCTGCTGCGCCAGTTCAGGGGAACCCTTATTTGTATCAGTCATGACCTACCGTTGCTCTATGGTCTCTGCTCAAGGGCCGTGGTGATGGAGGATGGAAGAATTGACCACGATTTTTCCATGCAGGAACTGGTGTCACACAAAAAGTATCTGCGAGCACATGGGCTGGATTTCACATTTCGGCTTAGCTGCTGCCGCGGGGATGAAACGGACCACGATGAAGACTATCGTCATTCTCCAACACTGTCGATAGCACCAGACACTCAGAACTGTGATGGAATGACGGCTGAGGAGGCGCTCGCACACGACCTGATCCGAATGCACGATTACCGGTATCTATACCCTGACGGCACATGGGGAATCCGTGGCGTGGAACTCGCGATTCGCGAGGGTGAAAGCGTTGCAATCCTGGGAGAAAATGGGGCCGGTAAATCAACGCTGGTGTCTTGCATGGCCGGCATACTTGGAGGTGATGGGCAGTATTTCTTCGATGGGAGATTGGTTTCAAAGAAAGGGCGCAATAAACTCTGGCGGCACATTGGGATGGTTTTTCAAGACCCGGCAGATCAACTCTTTTGCCCGTCATGTAGGGAAGAGGTTGCTTTCGGTCCCAAGCAGCTAAAACTGGCCGCCTCAGAGGTCGATGCGCGGGTCGAAGAGGCCCTTGCTCAAGTCCGTCTAACGGGTTTCGAGGACCGTGTACCTAATAATCTTAGCGCGGGCGAGCGCAAGAGACTCGCTCTGGCATCGGTTCTCAGTATGCGGCCTCGGGCGCTCATTATAGACGAGCCAACCGCCAATTTAGACCCGCAGAACGAGGAACTCTTTTGCGATATACTTCGGCAACTTTCCGTTACTAAGATTCTGATCAGCCATGACATGGATATCATATCCCTGCTCGGTGAGAGAATCGTAGTGATGCACCGTGGAAGGCTAATCCGCGACTATTCTGCCTCGACTTTCATGAAAGACGAACACCTGATTTCAGTCAATGGCCTTGATTATACTCTCAGGAATGACTGCTGCCGTGAGATTATGAAACTACAGCAAGCCGACTAAGGTAGGCAAATTGGCCGGATACGGTTCTATTGTCCCGAAGCATTCTCTACAAAGGCAACAGATGAACCGGGCAGCCAGAATGCTGCCGTTGCCAAATGTTAGATAGCCGTTTCTTTTAGACGATCAGAATATAGAGCCAAGAAGGCTTCCAGACCGTAGAAGGGTCAATGGTTTTTGTGTTTCTTTGTCTTGGGCACAATTTGAAAAAAATTTACATTTCGTTTTTCATTCAGGAGGGAAGATATGTTCTTGAAAAGGTTATCATTGGCTGTTATGGCGGTTTTCATTATTTTTGGAGGCATGGCTTTTGCGGGCGATGCGAATGTTGGGCAGATGGCTTCCCCACGAGAATCGACCGAGGGTGCTGTTCCAAAGAAGCCGTTCCTGCTGGATATAAAAGGTGTGGAAAAAGTTGATATCCCCACCACCTACGGGCCTATCGTGACTGATACGGCCACTCCTATTGAAAAAGGCAAGCTCGCCATTCAACCGACTTTTGGCTATAGTTTTGTCACCGATACTTTCAATAGCAACTGGAGTCGAGGTTCTAGTGGTGGCACTATCCGAAATTTTTTCATGAACTATAAACTGACATACGGGCCTATCGAAGATATGGAAGTCTTTTTAGTAATCCCCTATGTCCACAGGTGGGCCAGAAGCGTCGACGAACCAGGACCTAAGGGCGAGACCTCTGCGGATTCCGGAGGCTTGGGGGATCTCAACCTGACAGTCAAATACCGCCTGGTGGAAGAGACACCAAACCTGCCCACGGTAACAGCTTTGTTTTCCACGGGCTTTCCTACCGGTAAATTTGACCAGCTCAATCCCAGCGCCCTGGGTACGGATGCCATCGGCTGCGGCTCTTATCTTTTCACGACCGGTTTCAATGTGTCGAAGTATATCAATCCTGTTATTTTGTATGGCAATCTCTGGTATTCGATGCCCACCTCTTTTACTGATGACGATGGTAACCAGCATCCGGGAGATTTTGTTACCGTCAATCTGGCCGCAGAATACCCGATAACCGATAAGTGGGTTAGTTTATTGGAGTTGACCAGCTCTTGGGGGGGCGGGCGTTTATTCGGCCCCTCAACCACATTGCCCTTGCAATCCCTCGTTTCGGTCATTCCGGGGATTGAATATATGGCTACAGAGAAATTTTCTCTGGCTTTTGGTTTAGGTATCGACCTAATCGGGAAGAACACCAACGCCGCGATATCACCACTCTTCTCAATGAACTATGCTTTTTAAAAACAAGTAAAAGACGGGTTCGTGTTGGTTGGTGTTAAGAAGAACAGAATCCATTCATGTAGGAAGCACGAGTATCATTTCTTTGGAATTTGGAGGATGAAAACAGGAGAGGCGAGCTGGTTCAGCCCAAACCGTTCGCCTTCTTTTTTCATGTGAATATTGCTGGTTCTCACTTGAATCTTATGTGCATGCTGATGCGTCTCCGACTCGTGGAGATGATGGTCATGATCATGCACCTGATTTCCAGAGCCGTCTACTGTGACCAACAGTGTCCAGACGGCGGCCGGTGAGGCTGCAGTCCATCCACCTGGCTACATATCTAAACTAAACTTCAGGCTTTTTACCCACCACCACGAACATCCTTTCATCATCTATAATAGACTTGGGACCAATGCCCGTTAGGACGAAATATCTGACAATCTCACTGGCATCCGGGAGATTGTCAGACGCCACCTCTGCGTCTGCGGATTTGTGAAGCTGGTTGATCGCATCCCGGCTTTGGGAGTGGCAGACAATTAGTTCTCCACCCGGCTTCAGGTAACTGTCGAGCCTGGCTATGGCTCGTGCCTTATCGTCAAAGTGCGGGAAAACGGAATAACAGATAACCGCATCGAAGGAAGCCGGAGGCAACGGCATCGTAAGCACATCACCCACCATGAACTCAACGGCATCGCTTCGACATTTTTGCCGGGCCACTGCAATCATGTTTTCCGACAGATCAATGGCCGTGATCGTACCATTGGGTCCAATCCGCGGCAGAAGAAAGGGAATGAGAATTCCGGTGCCGGTTCCGACATCCAGAATCGCGTCGCCGGGCCGGAGATCAACCATATCCAGGATTTCAATTATTTTACCTGGATCGTGTTGGCACACCCGGTCCCATGTCTCAGCCATCCGGTCAAAAAATTCTCTTTGGCCCATACCATAAGCTCTCTTTCAGGTTAATGAATTGGTGACACGGCCCTTAACTTCCGGGAGGAAGAAGTAGCGGGGCTCTCGTCACGGCAACATGATCCCTGGTCATGACAGGGAATAACCACCGCTATCCCGTCCATCTCCCGGACCATGACGTTGAGTTTATAGACCTCCTTGATATTTTCGGCCGTGACTACTTCCCGTCCCCCGGTGGCAAAGAGTAGGCCATCCGCCATCATCAAAAATTTGTCCGAGAAGCGGAGGGCGGTGTTCAGGTCGTGCATGACCGTAATGGTCACCAGGCCGAGCCGTTTGGTCACATCCCGGATAAGAGACATCACCTCAAGTTGGCTCCGGATATCGAGATGGTTTACCGGTTCGTCCAGGAGCAGAACCTGCGGCGCCTGGGCCAGTGCCCGAGCAATCACCACCCGCTGGAGTTCTCCGCCGCTCAGTTCAGTGGTGTTGCGGTCGGAATATGGGCCAAGCCCCATGAGTTCGATGATCCGGCTGGTTTCCTGGATGTCCCTGGCCGAGACATGCCAGGTCATATGGGGCTTACGGCCGATGAGCACGGCCTCAAAAACCGTGCAGTCCACCGCCCGTGATTTCTGAGGCATGTACCCGATGCTGCGGGCCAGCTGTTCCCGTGACATACGGCCGGTATCTCGCCCATGCAGATGCACGGTACCCCTATGGGGATGCAATATTTTGTTGATGGTCTTGAGTAATGTGCTTTTACCCGAACCGTTCATACCCAGAACCGAGACGACCTGGCCGCCCTGAATGTGGCAAGAAATGTCTTTTAGAACTTCATGCTTGCCGTAAGAGAATGAAATACCTTCAATGCTAATCAACGCGACCTCCTGGTCAGCAGCAGGTAAAGAAAAAGCGGCGCCCCGGCAAAGGAGGTGATGATGCCGACCGGCAAAATAACCGGAGCCAGCACCGTCCGGGAAAAAATGTCTGAGCAGAGCAGCAGCAGTCCTCCGGCCAGGGCGGAAGCCGGGATTAGAAAGCGCTGATCATTGCCCACGACCAGCCGCATCAGGTGGGGAGCCAGGAGACCGATAAATCCGATAATGCCCAGAAAGGAGGTGGCCACGGATACGATCAGGCAGGTGATGACCAATCCGGCCAGTCTGAGGCTTTTTACCCCCACCCCCAGGCTCTTGGCCACATCGTCACCCCATTGCAGGGCGTTGTAACTCCAACTTTTAAGCATAAAATAAAGAAACGCCGGAACGAGGGTCACGGCCATGATGACATTTTCCGGAGGACCGGCCTTGCCCAGGTCGCCAAATGTCCAGAATACGGTGGCCGCGACCTGAACATCACTGGCGAAATATTGCAAAAGCATGGTGCAGGCACTCAGGAAAGCGCTCATGGCCACCCCGGCCAGGATCATCGATTCAGCCGAGATCCTTTTGATCGTGGATAGGGCAAATATGACTATCACTGTGATCAGCGATCCGGTAAAGGCTGAAATCACCACGGTTGACCGGGAGGTGAGGGTCACCGCTTCGTTGCCGGAGACATGAGTTTGCCCCGCACCAAGCATGATTATGGCGAAAGCCGCACCAAAAGCCGCCCCCTGGGAAACCCCCAGAGTGGATGGAGCGGCCAGAGGATTCTTGAGCAGGGTCTGCATCACGATACCCGATACGCCCAGTCCGGCGCCGGCCAGAATGGCTCCCATGGTCCGGGGCAGACGAATACTCCAGACCAGATGTCTGACAATTCCTTCGTCGCCCAGGCCACACAGAGCTTTCAGAATGGCGGCCGGGCTAAGCTGGTACGATCCGACCCCCAGTGACAAAATGGCTACAGTCGAAAACAGAAAAACGGCGAACAGCAGAACCAGTGTTCTTCGCCTGGTTAACCGTTCGTAGCCGCTCTGTTCAGGTCCGGCCGAGGGGTCAATGAGCATTGATAACCCCGTTGACAAACTGCAATTGCTGATACCCGCCGAACTCCTTCCGCATCTGGTCATAACAGGCCACGCCGGTGAAGAACCGGAAAATCTCATCAGCTTTTTGGCCTGGATTCAAATCGGCAAATTTTTCGGGATAGAGGACATGCCCGGTGAAATAGGCATTGGCCAGGGCGATTTCCACATTGGTATAATAGTAGTTATAGGGTGGAGTGGTATAGACCCGACCTTGCTTGACGGCATCAAGCCGGTCATAAAAATCCCGGTTCCTGGCACAGTCTTCCTTGAGGATGGTCAGCCCTCCCGCATCCACCAGGATAATTGACGGATTCCAGACCAGAAGCTGCTCTTTATCGATAAACAGGTGTCCCCGCTGACCAAGACCCTTGGCCACATTGTTACCGCGCACCGCCTCAAGAGGGAAATAGTTGGCGTCAGTACTGGTAATGCCGTGGGTCCCTCTGGAGCCGAGACAACCCACATAGACACTGGGGCCGCCCTTTTCCGATGGTCCGATTCGGCGCAAAATATCTTTCTGAGCAGTATCGATAAAGGAGACAACCTCCTGGGTCCGTTGCTCCCGGCCTAGCACCCGGCCCATCAGGGTGAGAGCTTTGATGACTTCATTCATGTCCAGAAATCCGGCGCTGCCGCCATAGCCGAGCCCCAGCACCGGCACTCCGGTTTTCTGCGCCAGATCGTTGGCCTTGGCCGCATCAAATCCGGCCGTAATGATCAGATCAGGATGAACGGTCATGACGGCTTCAACATTTACCGGTTTCTGCCAGCCTTCCCCGATAACCGGGAGGTGAGTAGCTGCCTGGTGGATGGCCAGGCCGTACGGCCGGAGGGACGATGCGTCCAGACGCGATTCCGCCCCTTCGACACCGACGACCAGGTCAAAGGCGTTTAAGTAGACCACAAAGCGCATGGCCCCGCCCAGCGGAACTATCCGCTTGACCTTCTGGGGCAGGGTGACCTTTCGCCCGAGCATATCCTCCACCACCCGTTGCTCCGGCTGACCCCCCAGGCCAATGGCGGGATAGATGGCCGACACAAGAATAAAGATTAAGATCACTCCAAGCCGTCTCATGAATCAGTCCTCCAAACAACAATTCCCTGTTCGGCGCGGGTGATGTGCCGAACCGCCCCATTGACGGACCAGGACCCCACAATCTTCTGTACGACATCTGGCTGCACACTTGCTCCCAAACGTTCGAGGTGGGCGGTCATATCGTCTTCAGCTTCGTCTATTGTTCCGGTCCATTCCCATTCTGTGTCTATAACTTCAAACCGGGGGCGTCGTCCCTGTTTTTCCAGCAGGGCATGAGCGGCAAAGGCGCCGGGCGGCGGTTGCAATGACAGGCCGTGGGCCTGGAACACCTTTTCCATCAGCTCATTCTCTCGGATTCTTCCCCAGCCGATGTAGACACACCACTCACGGGAACACCTGTCCATTTTAAACAAATTGTCCTGGCCTCTGAGAGCCGGAGTCATGGCCGCCCAGACCACATCGAAGGCGGAGACCAACCCCAAGGTTTCTATATCCAGATCGCTCCAGTCAGCTTTGATGACATCAACATTATAGATATGGCGGGTATCGACTTCGTATTTTAACCGGGCCAGCATGGTTTCCGAGATATCCAGTCCCATTACATGTTGAGCTTCTGCAGCCAGAGGCAGGGTGTAGACACCGGTCCCACACCCAATATCAAGGAGTTGCTTTCCTTCGACGGTCACCCCCATGGCCTTAATGCGGGAAACTGTCAGGGCAGTCTGGTTGAATACACTATCCTCAAAAGGCAAAGGATAGCGATCCGCCTTCCTGTTCCAAAACAATACATCCCTTTCTGCTGCGGATGATACAGGCATGGTCACCACCCCCTGGAATATTCCTTAGCACAATCAAGGCAAACCGTTTTGCCGTTCATGAGCCGCATCATGTGTTCCGCGGCGCTCTCACCGCATTGATCACACTGGAGGCTGCTGAACAGGCGAGCCGTTTCCGGAACATCAAAAGAAGGGATTTTAAAATCAAACAACTCGTCGATGGGTGTATGCAGGATGGCCTCCTGAACCGCATCCCTATCCATGTTTTCCCTGGGAAACGTCACCTTAAGGACGACCCTGACTTTATTTCCGGTTTTCCGGTCAAAAAAGCTGAAGGCTTGTTTGCCTCTACCCCGATAGATCAAATTCCCTTTGCCCAGGCTGCAACCGGTCAATACCTGAATAGCATCGACCCCGCAGGCGTCGTTTTCCGCAACGCAGACGATCTCTTCATCCGATGAAAATGTTACACCCAAGTATTGCCGGGCGGCTTCACCGGCCCTAAAACCGATAGCCAGGCCGGGACAGGCATGTCCGTGAAAATCTACACATTGTTTCCAGGCATTGTTGTCCATATCAAACCTCCGTCAGAATGTAATTTTGGCTGCAGTGCCGATGATCCGTCCCATCATGGGATAGCCGAAGCGTTCCTCATAATCTTTATCAAAGATATTTTCGGCATAGATGCTCAGTTCACCATATTTGGTAATCGGGACCTTCAATTCCAGGTCGCCGGTGACGTATGATCCTAACTGCTGAAGTTGGCTGAATTGAGTGGTGGTCTTATACGTGTATATGGTCTGCGCTTCACCGACGTAACGCGTCGTGACATTGAACAGGGCGTCATAAAGGGGCAGTTTGAATCCGAGTCCGATATGGGCTCTCCAGTCAGGCATATAGTCCAACTGGTCGGTCAGCTTGGACGTGTCGAATATGTCACCTTCTTTGTTCGTCTTCATGTAAGTGACCGACGCCGTACCATTCAGCCAGGACAGGATTTCGCTTTTCCCGCTTAAAGACACGCCGGTTATCTGGACCTTGTCAATATTATATACGCCGCGCCAGGTGGGGTCGTTTCGGAAGATAATGAAATCGTCAATAGAATAGTAATATCCGGTGAGTTTGGCCAGATGCTTCTTGCCAAGAGTGTGTTGCCAGGCCAGCTCGGCGGCATTGTTTTTTTCCGGCTTCAATTCAGGATTTCCATGTGTCTGGCCGTTGTACCACCAGTATGTTTCAGGCAGACCGGGCGTTCTCAGGGCCTGATAGAGCGAGGCCGTGACGGTATCGGCATCGGTGACCCGGTAGGTTCCGATCAATTTGGGGCTGAAGGCGTTGTCCTCCAGCGTTTTGATGTTCGCCCCGTGTTGCGGCTCGTTTGAATAGGTGTCATATCGGAGCCCCACGGTCAGGGTGAAGCAGTCGAACATCTTCCAGGTATCCTGGGCGTAATACCCCCAGGAAGTGCCCAGGTTGCTGGACGGTCCTCCGGTGTAGGGTGTGCCGTTGTAATTGTTGTCAACATAATTGACTACGGTATCGCCATACATCATCACCTTATAGTCTAGGCCGGTGATCAGTTCGTGGCTGCCCAGCGGTACCGTGCCTTGAAGACTGCCGCCGTAGGACCGGTCGGACTCCACTTTACGATCCAGGACCAATGCTCCGTCGCCATAGCTGGGGTTTACAAACGTTGATGAATAATTTTTTTCGTTACGGTCTTCGTAATTCTTGTAAGCTTTGAATTCAACTATGGCGTTACCGATGGGTTGGGCGTAGCCCACGTCGAAGTAATTCTTGGATTTATCCCACATCGCTCCAGGTCCGGGCATAAGCACTTTACCACTGCCGGGAGCCATGGTCTCACCAAAAGACAGCGGGTAGCCATTATTCAGCTTTTGGTAAAAACCGGGATCATTCGGATTCTGAGATTTCCTGTTTTCCCGGATGAATCCCCGGATGGTGTTGGCATATTGGAATCCTAAAGCAAGCTGGCCGGATAATGGCATGTCAACATACAGATTAGAGGAAAAGTTCTTACCCTCATAGTCATTATTCCACAAAAATGGATTGGCCTTTTGGAAGCTTCCGGAAATGGAGTACCCGAACGGACCGATTTTATAGCTGTTGGTCAAACGATAATTCTGGATGCCGTCGATCCCGGTGCCACCGCCATAAGTTGCGAAAGCTGATGTTTCCATTTTTTCTGTCGGTTTTTTCGTGATTACGTTGACCACGCCGCCCAGGGCATTGTTACCGTAGATGGCCGAACTCCCACCCTTTATGATTTCAAGTTTCTCAATGTTATCGAGAGGCACCGTAGACCAGTCGATGTAGTATCCGCCTACGACCCCGGCTGCGTTAACCGGCCGCCCATTGATATTGAGCATGATCCGGTTAGCCGAAAGCCCGCGGATGGCCAAAATATCCGCGTTATCCCCAATCCCGGCCCGCCGACTGACGACTATGTCCGGCTCATCTTTCAACACATCGGGGATGGTCACGTTTTTGCCTTTTTCGATAACATTTTTTTCCACGACAGCAGCCTGTGGATCTGAGCTGGCGGAATCCACGACGGTAATTTCATCCAAGGTCAAATGGCCCGAGCTTTCGGCAAAGGCATTGATCGAACAGGTGAACATCAAGAATATGGTCAAGCTGGCCGACAATATCGCCGGCACGGGAGATTTTCTTCGCCACCAGGTTTTCATTCCTTTTCTCCTTATCTGAATTCGGCCGCGGCGGGCCGGGCCATGGTGTCTGAGTCGATAATCAAGACTTAAGCGCATCGTTTATTTTGTTTTTTTTCAGCCATCCGTCGCGACAAAGAGATGGACTGATTCCGGGCCGGGTTTAAACAAAAAAGCCAACATGACGCTGACGGATTCTTCCATCAATCGCCTTCTTGGCTTAATTGGTGAGACTAAATGTTATCTAACCGCAATTTCTATTGCGAATATTTTACTTAATCACTCGCTTCAGAGCATCCGGGGGCTTCTGATCCCGTCTTAGGTCCATCTATTTTTGACTCTATTCTTCGAGCTTCTACTCAAGTACGAAGGCCAGCGTCATTTTGAAGGTGACCGGTCTGACTTCGATCTCGCTGGGCAAAGCCGGAAAAGGTGCGGCCGCGTTAACGCACTTAAGGGCAGCTTCATCCAATGTTTCGTATCCGCTGCTATGATCTATGGTCGGTTGACCAAAAAGATGACCATCATCGGTGACGGTAAATTTTATAACCACCTTACCCTGGTGATTCCGCCGCCGGGCCAACGGTGGGTAGTGCTTATGCCGCTCCAACAGGCTATGGATGCCGGCGGCATAACCCTTGAGCAGGTCTTGGGTGCCCCCAACTATTCCATTGGGTAACCCCCGTCCGACACTGCCTGTACCGGCTGGCCCGCCCCGCCCCCCGTGGCCCGTTCCGGCCCGAGCATTGCTTGTTTGAGATGATCCCGAGGAAGAGGCGGTCCCGGTAGAACCGGCTGGACCGGCTGTTTGGGATGGATTCTCTTGATTTTCCTTTGCCGCCGGAGCTGACGTCGGTGAAGGAACCACTGGGGCCGGAGCCACCACAGGGGTGTCGTCGGGCTTAGCCACCTTCGGAACCGACCGTCTCTTCTGTCTGTCCAAAATATTGGTCCTATGCCGCGGCTGAGACCGTGGCAATGGGATCGTGGTCTTGGCTACAGACTTCTCAGGCGGTGCAGGAATCTTCTTGGGTTCATCCGGAACCGAAGTGGTTTTCACATCCGCCGGTTTGTCGGGGCTACCCAGCGCCGGCATGGCGGGGGCCGGAAGCGGGATTACCTTTGGCGCGGGTTTCGGTTCAGCCACGGAGGTCACAAAAATCACCTCCTCCTTAATCGGTGGTTTCATGATCGGACGGTAAAGAGAGGCGAGGGAAAACAGCCCGATGTGAATAATTATTGAGAAAACAATGAAATAATTAATGGAAGTCGTCTTGTTTCCATCGGCCATCTCCCATGAGGAAGTCATCTCGTCTTCATCTACCTCTCCAAATGTCATGTCACACCTGCCATGGCAAAGCTTTTGGCCGCGGTTCGGAACCAACCAGTCCAAAGCCTCAATTAATACCCGAGGTTCCATGTAGTTATTTAAGTGTCTCATAAATTTTAAATTCTACCTGCGCACCAAACAAAAAAGCCAAGAAAGACAATACGCCGGTATTCGACGTAAGCCTTCTTGGCTTAAATTCTAAAAATAGCAATAAAAACATTAGACAAATTCTCTTTGCCTATACTGATTGTTGTTTAGCACGTCCCATGATCTGAAGTCAAGAAAAATTTGACAATCAGAGGATCGAGTTAGTTCTTGGATTTCTTCAGGGCTTGAATGAATTCATCCAGAGTCTTTGCCAGGATCTCCTGATTACGTAAGGCTTTCAGTAAAGACAATTATCTCTTCCTTCGGACTAATTTCATAGGAACACGGCTACTGCAACCTCGCCTCATTCAGGCTCAAAGTTACAGTAGCCCAAATGAATCAATCGGCTAGATAATCATCGGGGAATTCATCGTCCCAAGATTCATCAATACAGCTCAGTATATCCTGATCTTCCGGCAAGAACATACCCTTTTCAAACAGCAACCGCTCCCTTTCCTCGTCCGCCATTTCCTCAGAGATGGCCAGAAAAAGAGCAAATTCAAAAGGACCTACATCGTCTAAGAAATCCATGGTTTCCTCCTTTAAATGGATTCTATCCCTTGAAAATGTTATACAAAAAGGCCAGGATAAAGAATATCCAGATAATCCACCAAAGTAATTTGCGCATAGGGCTTCCTCCTTATTTGAAAAGTGAGAATAGCCGCCCACCGGATATAGGCAGACAGCTACCCCCATAGATAGACGTTTTAACCAGACTACTTCTTGATCATCTTGAGGATCAGGCCACCAACCCTTTCCAGCCTTACCGATTCCTCAACACCCAAAGATTTATCCTGGGCTGCTCTGGTGTAGGCGTTGATGACATGAAACATGGTGAACCCAGCTTCTAAGCTCCAGGCTTCCTCAACCACCTGGCCCTCATCCTTGGTCAACTGAAACTGTTTGTTGCAGCTCAATGTCATTGACTTAAGCCGACGAACAATCGTGCCAACTTTTTTAAAATAGACCATTCCGAATAAGCCCCAACGGGGCGCTCTATGTTAGCCCAGGGCAACGCCCTGGGAAATACGGCAGGTTA
>JADFYA010000200.1 GCA_015233285.1 Deltaproteobacteria bacterium
CTAAGCATTACCTACGTTTTGTCTTAATTTGTGAAACCATGAAGCGATACCTCCACTCCCTGACCTTGTTGCAGTTGCTCTTCTTAATCCACAAATGTCCATCGCAAGCGGGTAATTTGACAGCATGCGTTCACCACGTGTTTAATACAAATCAAAATGTCCTATTATACACAGGAGGGAAGAGATGAAAAAACGAAGAATCTTGATCTGCTTCATTGTTGCTCTCATATTCAGTCTAATCCTATCCCTGCAGCTCCCATTGTTCGGGGACAACGCATCAAGACCTAATGAGGCGACTCAAGCAACCAAAACGATGAACGCCCAGCCCGGAATGGGGCCCGTTGCCGACGTGAATGAGGAGTTGGCCAACGCTCTTCGCGGCCGGATTGCCTACGAACCGAGCCTGATCATAAAGAATTCAGGCGGCCGTGCTGTTTGGGACATGAATCAATACAGCTTTCTAGCTAATCCCGCCCCGGATACCGCCCATCCTCTGCTGTGGAATCAGGCCCAGCTTAATTGTATTAATGGCCTGTTCAAAGTTACTGACCGGATTTACCAGATCCGCGGCTATGACATCTCCGTTATTAGTTTCATCCAGGGTGATACCGGCTGGATTGTGGTCGATCCCCTTACGACCACGGAGACGGCCAAAGCGGCTCTCGATTTTGTCAACAAGAACCTGGGGCAGCGTCCTGTGGTCGCCGTGATTCACACCCACAGTCACGCCGACCATTTCCAGGGGGTGCGGGGTGTGGCTTCTGATGCCGATATCTCGTCGGGGAAGATAAAGATAATCGCCCCACAGAATTTCTTGAAAGAGGCGACGGAAGAAAACGTCATCATGGGCAACGTGATGCAACGCCGGGCTGACTATATGTATGGCGGCTTCCTGCCCTCCGGCCCGAAGGGACAGATCGATAGCGGTCTGGGCAAATACTTGCCCGTCGGAACCGCATCCATTTCTCCGCCGAGCGACGAAATAATCTCCACCGGACAGAAGATGACTATTGACGGTGTCGACATCATCTTCCAGATGACTCCAGGGACGGAAGCCCCTGCGGAGATGACTTTTTATTTCCCGCAATTCCGGGCGCTGTGCATGGCTGAGCTGGCCTGTCCTTTGTTGCATAATCTATTGACTCTGCGGGGGGCCAAGGTTCGCGACGGCCTGGCCTGGAGCAACTATATTAACGAGGCCATTGATTTGTTTGGGGCCAAGACTGACGTCCTGTTCGGCTCTCATAACTGGCCCCGCTGGGGAACAGATAAAATTTGTGATTTTCTAAAAAAACAGCGGGACCTGTACAAATACATCAATGACCAGGCCATCCGGCTGGCCAATGAAGGCTACAATATGGAAGAGATCTCTGAGATGTTTCAGATGCCGGATTCATTATCAAAGGAATTTTATACTCAGGGCTTTTACGGTTCCGTTAGTCATGATGTCAAAGCTGTTTATCAACGCTATGTCGGTTGGTTCGACGGTAATCCGGCCCACTTGCATCCGCTGCCTCCCGTGGAGGCCGGCCGGAAGTATGTGGAATTCATGGGTGGCGCCGACGCGGTGTTGCAAAAGGCCCGCCAGTCTTTCGATAAAGGGGAGTACCGCTGGGTGGCCATGGTCGTTAATCATCTGGTTTTTGCCGATCCCAGTAACCAGGCGGCCAAGGAACTACTGGCCTCCGCATACGATCAACTCGGCTATCAATCCGAATCCGGTCCCTGGCGGAATTTTTATTTATCAGGGGCTAAGGAGCTTCGGGAAGGTGTATCGAAGAACACTCCTCATGCATCCGGGGGAGATTTGCTGACGAATTTGTCTCTCGATGCCATCTTTCAATATCTGGCCGTTCATCTCAATGGACCCAAGGCCGACGGGAAAAGCGTCACCATCAATTTCAATTTTACTGATACAAGCCAAAAATATGTTCTGTGGTTGGAAAACTCCGTCCTTCACTATCAGAGCGACAAACAATCGGGCACGGCCGACCTGACATTGATTATGACTCGGGTGACCTTCAATAAACTTCTGCTCGGCCAGGCCACATTCGCCGACCTGGTCAAATCCGGCGATATCATAGCTATCGGCCGCATCGCGGCATTGCCCGATCTGCTAGTCTTGATGGATCAGTTTGATCCTTACTTTAACATCGTTACTCCCTAGCCGTCTTCTTTCATCTTGATAGGTCTGCGTCAACCTGGGATATGGTGATCCTATCCTTAGGTTGACCTGACCGTTCATAGCTTGGGTTTAGAACCGGCAACGGTCGCCTTTATTGACTGTTTGGTCCCCATCCCCGTCGAAGCCGGTCACATTTTTCTTCGCATCCACAATAAGCATAAGACAAGCCTGTGAGTTTCAGTGAATCTATCTGCAGTTGTATTCTTTTTCTTATGTCTGTTGACCCCGGCGGTTGGCGGTGCGGCCTCGGTCGCCACCTCCTCCACTCCCCATTTTTCCATTCATTACGACCAGCCTGATTCTGATTTTGCCTATTTTCTGTCTGGACAAGTTGAAAGAGTTTATTCCCAGGTCAGGACCGACCTTGGTGTGATTTACCCGGTCACTGTCCAGGTACGGGTTTGCGGCAGCGAAGCATGTTATCAGCAGAGCCAGCCGGCGGGCAATTATGTGCCGTCTTGGTCGGCTGGCGTGGCCTATCCGTCTCAGTCTCTAATCATTATAAAGTCGCCGAACTTATTAAAGACGTCCTTTGAGCAAGCCATCAAGATTCTGACCCATGAGCTCGTCCACGTCGGCCTGGGCCAGACCTCTGCCTTCCCGGTCCCGCGCTGGCTTGATGAAGGGGTGGCCATGTATGAATCCGGCGAGTGGAGCATAGATAGATACCTATCCATGGTCGGGACGGTTATGGCCGACAAACTGATTCCACTGCGGGAACTGACTGCCGGCTGGCCGGATGAGACCACCGCCGCAGAATTGGCCTATGGACAGAGCTACTATTTAACGGCTTACCTGATCACAGCCTACGGCCCGGATTCGTTTCGGAGTTTCCTGAGATATTATCTTTCGGGAGCCTCATTTGAAGCTGCTTTGAAGCGGGCGTTTGGGTTGGGTCTGTTTCAACTTGAGGTTCAATGGCATTCATTCATGCGGCTCAGATTTTCGTATATTCCCATTATTACCAGCTCCGGCACTTTGTGGCTGCTGATCACTCTTCTTTTTGTCATAGTCTATGTCAAGAAAAAACGGCACTCGGCCCGGCAACTGGAGATTTGGGCTTTAGAGGAGGAACGCATTGAAGCAGGAAGAAGTATTGGAACAACTGACCCTGGTGGCTACCGCCCTGAAGATTAAGGTCAAGTTTCAGAATCTTAACCATCTGAGGCAAGGCCAGACAGGTGGCAGCTACATCTTGCGGGGGCAGGAGCACATCCTGGTGAATAGTAAATCTTCGTTGTCCGAGCAGATCAAAACCTTGTGTTCGGAGTTAAAAGGTCGTGATTTATCGTCAATCTATGTCAAGCCGCTGATCCGTGAGATGATAGAATAACCTGAGTTCGACGAATATGCTAAGCGGTCGGCATTAAGGACCATGATTTAATCCGCAGATGGCGCAGATTTGGGCCAAAATAGGTCTGTGGGTCTTTTCCATCTGCGGTCATCTGAGTAATCTGCGGATAAATTTCTGCCTCCCAGTAAGTAAAGCTACCCAAACTCAGGTTATCTTAGGTGTTGTATCTTAAGATTGTCGGGTGGAACTGCCTCCCTGGCCAAGGTCAAGATGTGGGCATGATGGGTAAAATAGATTATCTGATTTTTGTTGGCCAGTTCCGCCAAAGCCTGAAGGGTCGCTTTAGACCTGTCATCATCAAAATTGACCAGAATATCGTCTAAAATAAAGGGTAACGGTCCTACCTCCCGGACATGCCGCTCGAGCGCGGCCAGACGCAAAGACAGATACAACTGGTCGCAACTACCCTCACTCATCGCATCTACCGAGACTTCTTCCCCTGACGGCCGCAGCCCAACCAATATCGGGTTATCTTTGTTATCATACGACGGCTTCACACCGGCAAATGATCCCAGGGTTAACTTAGAAAAATACTTTCCCCCGGCCAGTAAGATCGGGTCTTGGTTCGCCTCACGGTACCGCTCAATCTCCCGGCCCAAAATGGCCGAAGCCAGCCGCAGCCGCATAAAGTTCTCCGCCTGGTGACTTATCTGCGCCAGGATGTGTTGGGCTTCCTCGGCCGCCTCAGCCGCGGCCTCCCCACTACTCAATCCCTTTAGCTCGCTCTCCTCCCGGCCGATGGTCCGTTCCAGCTCGGCCAGGCTGCCGGTGTGCTCCTCGATACCCTGTTTTAATTCATCGATGCGCAGGCCCAACTCGTCCGGGTCCTGTCCTCCGGCCTGTGCAACCAGTTCCTCCGTGGTCATCCCTCCACCGCGTGATATTCGTCGCAGTTCTTGGTCTAGTTGCCGGGTCCGTTCCTCATATTTTCTTTTCAAGGCAGATTTTTCTTCGATCTCTTCCAGTTGTTCAGGGGATGAGCACCCGGCCTTCCGGCACATTTCCGTCAGCCGGCCGGTTATTTGTTCTATTGCGACTTCAGCCCGGTAGATCGTATCTGCTTTATCCTGTTTTTGTCGGGCTAACTGTTTCTGGGTGGCTTTATCCTCACGAGCCTGATTCAATCTGCCATTCAGTTCCTCACAAGCGCCGGAGGCCGGCCGGCCCAGCAAATCGGGGGCGACCAGGGCAAGCAAGATCTGGACATCGTTTTTGAATATAGTATCGTCATCTTTAATTCCGGCTATTCTCTCTTCCAGCTCTTTGGCCTTATCAATTTTATCAAATAACTCCTGCGTTTTATCGATGAAGGCGTGCACCTGGTGGGGACTGGCCGTGGCCGGCAATCCCAGGGTGGTTAGGGACCTTATCCATGATTCGTTCCATTCCGCAAGCCTAGCTTCGGCCTGATGCTTCCGTCTCACTGCCTCCCCGACTCTCTTTTCAAGACTCCGAATGTCCTTCTTCAGGTTCTCCTGGCCAGTGGCCAATTTCTCCTTTTCCACCAGATAGTCCTGGCTCCGATCCAGGATCGCGCTCAAAGATAGATCACCAGACTGTAGTCCCTCCCCCAACTCGGCCAGACAGGTTATTAAAGACTTAGCCTGCTCTTGGATCTGATTGTCTATGTCCTCTGCCTCCAGGCGGTACTCTCTGATCCTTTTGGAGCGTTCCACCAGTTTCTCCCGCTGCTTCAGCCAGGCCATCATTTCTTTTGGCAGCCCAGGTTTAACACCGACTGCCTGCCAAATCTCGGCCCAGTTATTCTCTTGAGCGGCCCGGTCTTGATCCGCTTTTTGTGTCGACTGGTCCAGCTCCTGTAACTTTTCCCGGCATTGGTCAATCGTGGCCAGAAGTTGGGCCAACTGTTCCACTCGCTGGGCCTCACGCCGAAGCCGGTCGGCCATGATGTCCGCCCCGGCGACGCTCTTTTCATATAATTCCTGGAGAGGCGCGACGGGATCGAGGGCTTGAGCCTCTTCGGTGACATCCTCATGGTTTAGCCAGGCCCGGCGGACCAAAGACCATCCCTTGTCCCTCCTTTCTCTGATCAAGGCCAGTTCCTGCTCGGTTGGAACTTCGCCGGCTAGATGGAGGGCCTTTACCTGCCGGCCTGCTTTCTCCGCTTCTTCTCTCTTTTCCCTGATCTTTTCATTCAGATTCTTTAGCTGGTTCGTTTGTTCTTCAAATCGAGATCTGAACCGCTCGACAGTTTCCGGTGACGGCACAGGTAGAGACTCCAGTTCTGCCAGGGTGGCCGGCCTCATGGGTAAGGCTTGAAATTCCACCAGACCGTGTTGCTCCTCATTTCCAAGTTTGGTTCGAATACTTCTCCTCTTTTCCTCCAAATCGCCTTGCTTCTGGGCCAGACGGATGGCCGTTCTTAGCCTGCTCAAATTCTTGGGCGCCTCCAGTCCGGCTAACCGGGCCCCGGCCTCATCCAGGTTAGCCTCCAGTTCTTCCAGCGCCTGAATCGCGTTCCTCTGCTCATCCTGGACGGCCCGGCACCTGGTCCCCAGTTCCAGAATGTTTAGCCGCTGGGTCTCGGTCAAACGCAGTTGAAAGGCTTCATCTATGGTCAAGTCAGGCCGCAACTCCATAAGACTCCGGGCTTGATCCGCTCGGAGTCTTTTCCAGGCACCTTCCAGGCCGGGCAGATCCAGGAGGGCTTTAGAATTACTTCCCAGTCGTTTATAAATTTCCGTGACCCGGCTCCCCTGGATAATCAGGTTTTCTGGGATGGCCAATTTTTTGAGATGGGTCTCTATCTTCTCTAATTCGTGCCCGGCCGATACCAGGTCGGCCCTGGCGCTCTCCATCTGATTTACCAGTTTAGATCGTTCCGTGGGATGCGACACAGATAAGAGGGGGACACTTTCCAAATCTTCCAGGCGAGTTAGAAGCTCCTGTCTTTCGCTTGTGACCGGAAGAGCTTCCAACAGGCGAGTCATTCTTTTTTCCTCAATTTGCAACTTGCCTAGATCGGCTCGGACTTTATGGCTTAATCCTTTGGCTTCCTTAAGCGAATTCTCATGCGTGTCCCAATCTCGGCTGGATAGTGAAAGGGCATTTATCTTCTTTTTGAGTTCCGCAAATTCACTGATCAGGGAATTTATCTGTCTCTTTCTTCCTCCCGGCATAAATATTGTTTCAGCTTCCTGCTGGAGTTCTTGCATGACATTTCGCAGGTTGGATATTCCCATGCTGGCGGCAAAGATACTTTCACCCAACGCCCCACCTCCGGCCAACAGCAATTTTCCTCCGTCTATTAAGTTCTGGTGGCTCAAACCGAACATGGTCGTATAAATTTCTCTCGTCACCCCACCCAGACACGCGCTCAACTCCGCCTCCGGTAACGGTCTTTCAGCAGAGTCGAGGAGGGTGTTTTTTGTTCCTTTCCGGCGGATGAATTTCAACTTCGTACCATCCGTTCTTTGGATGGTTG
>JADFYA010000201.1:0-961 GCA_015233285.1 Deltaproteobacteria bacterium
TTTGGTCCGAAATTCATCCGGCAAGGCTATCGGCTTCCGGGGCATTGCCCGAGACGTCACCGAGCGGAAACGGATGGAAACGCTGGAACAGGCGAAACTGGCGGCTGAGACGGCCAATCGGGCCAAGAGTGAATTTTTGGCCAATATGAGTCATGAGATCCGGACCCCGCTGAACGGGATCATGGGCATGACGGAACTGGGCTTAGATACGGAGCTTGATGAACGGCAACGAAATATTCTTGAAACAATTGGCAAAGAAGCCAACTCCTTATTAAGCCTGGTTAATGACATCCTGGATTTCTCCAAGATCGAAGCAGGAAAACTGGAGCTGGAAGAAATACCTTTTGACTTGAGGCTGTTGATTGAGGACCTGGCCAATTCCATAGCTCTTCGGGCGGAAGAGAAGGGGCTTGAGTTCATTTGCTTTTTGGCTCCCGAGGTGCCCACCAGATTAATCGGCGATCCCGGCCGGTTGCGGCAAATACTCAGCAATCTGGCCGGTAATGCCTTGAAATTCACCCACCGGGGCGAGATATTGATCAAGGGTGAATTACTCGAAGTTACCGGCGACCAGGTCAATATTCGCATCTCCGTCAGGGACACCGGAATCGGCATCCCCCTCGGCAAACAGGCCAAGATATTTGAAAGCTTTACTCAGGCTGACGGTTCCACCACCCGAGAATATGGAGGAACCGGCCTCGGAACCACCATATCCAAACAGTTAACCGAGTTGATGGGGGGCCACATCGGGCTGGAGAGCGAAGAAGGTAAAGGCAGCACTTTCTGGTTTAACGTCCTCTTGACCAGACAGAGGCATAAAGGCGCGGCTCCCGGTGAGCATCTTGATCTGGCCGGGTTACGGGTGCTGGTTGTTGATGACAACGACACCAGTCGCTTAACCATGCTGGAATATCTGATTTCATGGGGTTGCCGACCGGAGGAAGCCTCCGATGGGGAAGAA
>JADFYA010000201.1:995-6975 GCA_015233285.1 Deltaproteobacteria bacterium
GGAACCGTTCGACCTGATTCTGACGGACGTCCAAATGCCCAAAATAAACGGCTTTGATCTGGCCTCACAGGTCAAAACCATCCCGTCACTGAAAGAAATCCCAATAATTATCCTGACGTCCACCGGTCGCATCGGTGACGGTAAGAGATGCCGGGAAATCGGTATTGAAGGCTATCTGAATAAGCCAATCAAACGTGATGAGTTGCGTAAGGCCATCGTATCGGTATTAAATCTTTGCACCATGATGGAGTTCCCAGATAACCCCAAGTTGATCACCAGACACACCATAGCCGAAGCTTACCGAAAGGACTTCCAAATTCTTCTGGTTGAAGATTACCCGACCAACCAGCAAGTGGCCATCCGCCATTTACAGGATGCCGGCTATCAGGTCGACCTGGCCGAAAACGGCCGACAGGCCATCAAGGCTTTTAAACGAAAACATTATCATCTTATCCTGATGGATATCCAGATGCCCGAAATGGACGGGATTGAAGCGACCAAAAAAATCAGAGAGCTGGAAGGAAATCTCAATGCCCTGAGCAGTAATAGCCGATTGGATATACCGCGAATCCCCATCATTGCCATGACCGCCCATGCTTTGAAGGGAGACCGGGAAAAATGCCTGGAAGCAGGTATGGATGATTACATCTCCAAGCCATTGCAACGAAAATCGTTTTTAGAAATCGTAGACAAATGGGTCATGCCGGACTCGCTATCTTCAGACGAGCCGCCGGCCGCGGCCTTGGAACCTGCTCCTCAAGCCGACTCTATGGCCGAAGTAACACAGTTGCCGCTAAAAAGAGATTCAGACCTTCCGCCGCCGATCAACCTTAAACGGGCTATCGCCGAGTTTGATGGTGACCGGGAATTCGTGGTTGATCTCTTGATGAAATTTATTGATAAGGTCAAATCACAGTTAGAAATCATCGACCAGGCTATAATCGCCGGCAATGCCGATGTGGTCGCCCGGGAAGCCCATTCGATCAAAGGCGGGGCTGGAAACCTGACCTCCGGTGATCTGTCCCAAGCCGCGTTGGAGCTGGAACTTATCGGCAAGGCCGGCGATCTATCCGCAGCATCGTCCAGCCTGGAAAAAGTAAGAAAAGAATTCCATAGGTTGGATGATTATGCCCGTGACCGGATTTGACAGTCAATAAAGCTGCCAGGTCTATGCCCGGATATAATCTCTCGCCGCTAATATCAAGTTGATCAACAAAGAAGTCAATCAGGCCTTTTTGCCCTAGGGCACAGCTCTGGTTATGAGGTAGCTATGAAAATACTTGTCGTGGATGACGAGTTGGTTAGCAAAGCAAAGATGCAAAAGATAATGGAGAGTTTTGGAGAATGCGAAGCAGTCGAGAGCGGCACTCAAGCCCTGGCTGCTTTCCGCAAAGCCTGGGATGACTTGGTCCCGTTTGACCTTATCACCCTCGACATCTCCATGCCTGAAATGAGCGGCGTCGAAGTTTTAATAAAGATGCGGGAGATGGAGAAAGGAAAAGGTCTCGCCAAACCAAAACAAGTGAAAGTAATGATGGTTACGGCCCATTCAGATAAAGATAATATTACCGCTTGTATTACCGCCGGTTGCGATGAGTATACGGTTAAACCTTTTGATGCTGAAATTATTAAGCGAAAAGTAGTTAAACTGATGACTCGCGACTCCGGCACCGGGAGCGTCCAAACTCCCGTTTCCACCTTTGACGCGTCCAAGTCAAAGATTGCCCAGGGAAATCTCAAGGGTCTGAAGGCATTGGTGGTGGACGATCAGACTAATATGCGCCGGACCATCAAACATATTCTCCGTCAGGTGGGTAATTGCCAGGACGTAAAAGAGGCCGAGGACGGAGACACGGCTCTGGCTTTGCTTCAAGGGGAACGAAAGCCCTTTGATCTGATCATCTGTGATTGGAACATGCCCCGGATGAAAGGGATAGATCTGCTGAAGATACTCCGTGAAGATGATTCCCTGAAAGATATCCCTTTTCTGATGGTCACCGGGGAAATGGATGAAGGGACGGTCGCAGAAGCCGCGGAGACTAATGTAGATGGCTATATTCTCAAGCCCTTCGGTCCTAAAACATTAATGGAAAAAGTTATCCAGATCCTTGTCCAGAAAAGAAAACCATCCCCCCTCGACACCCATCTGCAATTAGCCATGGTTCATCTGCAGGCATTGGATCTTGATAAGGCCATGGAGGAAATACAAAGAGCCAGATCGCTTAATCCTAACAGCCCCAGAAGTTATTATGCCGGCGGTTTGGTCTTAGAGGCTAAAAAAGAATACCGCAAAGCCGAAAAAGTTTATCTAAGAGCCGTGGAACTCAGCCCTAAGTTTGTCCGGGCCCATGAAAGGTTGTCGTCTATCTATATTCCCTTGGGCGAACCCGACAAGGCTATTGCTCATCTCAAAAAAACTATTGAAATAAGCCCCAGAAATGTAGACCGACAAATAGAACTGGGGGAGAGGTTGTTGGATAAAGGTGATGCCGACGAAGCCAGACGGATATTTAAAGAGGCCCAGCGTCAATCCACCGACGAGTCAGCTCAAATGGCCAAAAGAATTGGTGATATTTTCTTGAAAAACGGTTGGTTTGATGAAGCTCTGAGTGCTTATGAAAACGCCGTTGGCCTTCATCCGGGAGACGCCTATGCCCTGAATAGAATGGGGATCGCTTACCGCAACCTCAAGAATTGGGACAAGGCCTTGGACTGCTATCGGAAATCTTTGGAGATGACGCCGGACGACGAAAACATTCATTACAACATTGGTCGGACCTATCTGGAACAAGGAACAAAATTTAAGGCGTTAGAACATTTCCGCAAGGCGCTCCAAATCTATCCCGAGTTTGCCGAGGCCGCGGCCATGGTCGAAAAAATCGAACAGGGACAGCCGATCGAACAGGCGTGATTAGCCCTTGTCCCGGTCAGCCGATCAGATCATTCTTTCGGCACCTTTAACATTTCTCTCTTGAAACTTTTGACAAGATTTTGTAATATCGAGAAATGGAAAGGATCAGTCCGATTCACCTCGGATTGTCTTCATCTATATCTATCTGCTGGACCAAAAGGAGAAAACCCCGCGGTTGGGACAAGACCCCCGCCGGCTTTTTCGACCCGGCCAAATTAAGATAATCGACGAGGCTACCCTGGTGGCCGAGGAAGTGACCTGCAACTTCTTCAAGCTCTCCTTTGGGGAGTGGAAGGGCCTGCGATATGACATAAAAACATTGGCCTTTCTGACGGAAGAAGAAGTTGCCCCCGGGGTATTGGCCCACCTGGTCAAATATACCTCTTCCCCGGAACAACACACTTCCCGGGCCTCTCGAATTGACTTCTACCGGATTTGCCTTCAAGATGACAATATCCTAGACGCTCTGCAGCGGGACAGGCGAATTGAACTGGCTCCCCTGGCCCTGTACGTCATCACGCACGAATTGGTTCATATCATCAGATTTTCCAAGTTCCAACAAAGATTCGATTTAGAACCCAGAGAACGAACCTGGGAAGAGACCATTGTTCACAACATTGCCACAGAAATCCTGAAACCCATGAATATGCCTGCCCTGCAGAGCGTGTTGTCCGCTTATGATCCTCTGACCGCCCGGAGCAGCTCAGCCTTAGATGACCGATACCTCTATGCCCATGACTCATTTTGAAAACCCAACCGACTATGATGTTATAGTAGTCGGCGCGGGACACGCCGGATGCGAAGCTGCTTTAGCCGCGGCCCGGATGGGTTGTCGGACCATGCTGACGACCATCAATGTTGACCATCTCGCGGCCATGTCTTGTAATCCAGCCATCGGCGGCCTGAGTAAAGGCCATCTGGTCAAAGAGATTGACGCCCTGGGTGGCGAGATGGCCAAGAACATCGACCAGACCGGCATACAGTTCCGCCGGCTCAACACCCGCAAAGGCTCGGCCGTCCAATCATCCCGAGCCCAGGCCGACATGGATCTGTACAAGAAACGAATGCGTTTCGTCATCGAACGGCAACCCCGTCTGCGGTTGTATCAGACCATGGTCAACAAGCTCCTGGTCAAAGACGGGATGATTGCCGGTCTGGAGACCATGATCGGCGAACGCTTTTCCAGTCGCACGGTCATCTTGACCACCGGGACTTTTTTGCAGGGCTTGATCCATATCGGTCTGGCCAATTTCCCGGCCGGCCGCCTGGGTGATCCGCCTTCGGTATCCTTGTCCCAGCATCTCCGGGAACTGGGATTCGACGTCGGCCGCCTCAAGACCGGGACCACTCCCCGGCTGAACAGCCAGACAATTGATTATTCTTCTCTGGAGGTGCAACCCGGCGATATCCCGCCCCAGCCCTTCTCTTTCAATAGCCCCGGCATCCCACTGCCTCAAGTTCCCTGTCACATTACCTATACCAACGCCGCCACACACGCCATTATTCGGGAAGGCTTTGACCGGTCGCCCTTAATGAGCGGGGTGATTGTGGGGACAGGGGCCCGCTATTGTCCTTCGATTGAAGACAAGGTGAAAAGATTCCCTGAAAAAGTGCGGCATCAAGTGTTTTTGGAACCGGAGGGGCTGGAAACCAACGAGGTCTACCCCAACGGCGTCCCGACCAGTTTACCGGTGGATATCCAAATTCGGATGCTCCGGTCCATCCCCGGGTTGGAACGGGTGGACATGACCCGGCCGGGTTATGCCATCGAATACGATTACGTCAACCCCATTCAGTTATTGCCCACCTTGGAAACCAAACGGATAGGAAACCTGTATCTGGCCGGACAAATTAATGGGACCTCCGGTTATGAAGAAGCCGGCGCCCAGGGGTTGATGGCGGGGATTAATGCCGCTCTCCGGGTTCAAGAAGCCGATCCGCTGGTCTTGGACCGGTCCCAAGGATACCTGGCGGTGATGATTGACGACCTGGTCACCAAAGGGA
This sequence comes from Deltaproteobacteria bacterium, assembly GCA_015233285.1. The sequence continues at coordinate 5,911 of JADFYA010000201.1, forward strand.
CCCAGGAGCCTTACCGCATGTTCACCTCCCGGGCCGAATACCGCCTCTTGCTCCGGGAAGACAATGCCGACCGGCGGCTGACCGAACTGGGCCGTAAAATCGGCCTGGTCTCGGATGATGATTATACTGCGTTTCGCCAAAAAATGGTCTTATTTGATGAAGCCATGGCCCGGCTGAACAACATCAGGCTCCTCCCGACCAAGTCCGTCAATGACGCTTTGATCGAACTGGGCAGTGTTTCCTTAAAAAATCCTACGCACCTATCCGAGCTGCTCAGAAGGCCGGAACTGACTATCCTTGACCTGACCAGGTTTGACCATCAGATTGAAAATTTGCCTCCCAACCTGGCCAGGGAGATGGAAATTGAAATCAAATACTCCGGTTATGTCGACCGCCAACGGGACCAGGTGGCCAAGACCGCCAAAATGGACCAGCAGTCCATTCCTGACAGCATCGATTATACAAAAGTGCATGGACTGACCACCGAGGCTCGGGAAAAGCTGGGCCGCGTTCATCCGCTTAATCTCGGTCAGGCTTCACGTATTCCAGGGATTACTCCTGCGGCCCTCACGGCCATCCAAATTCATCTCAAGAAGTCTCGGCCCGACACGGAGAGCTAGGCTAATAACGGCGCCGAAGACCGTCTAACGCAGCCTTAACCAATTAGTACCGGCTCAATAAGCCGGATCGGAATTCTTTTGGCCATACCGGTGGCTACCATAAAGATAGATACGGTCCGGGTGGTTCCGGGATCGGCACTATTTCCTTAGCTGAAATCGAGAGCGTTGGCGACTTGACCAACGTTTTTTTCGTGATCTTGCTTGAGGTCCCCCGCACCCGATACCAGCCGTCGTTTACAAAATGTTTGGGCAGCACACCTTCCAGGACTACGGCCATAGGCCGGGAGTCAGCGGCGCAACATACGAGGACGAATCTATATAAGGTCATTTGGACACCCGTAAGCCCCATGGTCTTCAGCAACTCGGTTTTGTCCTTTTTGCTCAGCACATGGACCTTGCCCTCCACTTCCACTTCCCGATCAGCTATGCCCTTAGCTTCCAGGTC
>JADFYA010000202.1:0-6266 GCA_015233285.1 Deltaproteobacteria bacterium
CGACATCAGCTAAGGTGATGGTCTTTGTCCGCTGTCCTACGGCCCGGGCTTCATCACTCCCAGCGATAACCATAAGCGAATCCGGCCCGAACCGCTCCACCATCAGGTATGCCTCATGAAACGCCCCTTCCGTGGTCGCCACAATGACCGTAATAGCCGAAATGCCCAGGGCGACGCTAACCAGGCAGAAGAAGGTTCTCACCTTGAATGCCCGAACCGCCATCAGCGCCTGGGCAAGTATCCTGATCAGCCGCATCATATTTTGTGGTGATTCTTCAACGGGGTATAGCCTCAGCATTCAAAAAAAGGCATAACGTGTGGGAGGCAGAGAGAAAAACGAGAGGACCAAGGAATTTTATCGGGATATGCGGTGGGCGGAAGAAACTCTCGGCGCCCACTTTTGTTTCCTCTATGACCTCCGAGTTATGCTTAAAAAATCGGGCCAATGACTCAATTAAAGTCTGAAGAGCCGGAGAGCAACGCTGGAACCGGTCAGGTCTCCATCAGGCCGTCCTTAATCCGAACAATTCGAGATGCGTACCCGGCGATGTTGGGGTCATGGGTGATAATGATCACGGTCTTGTGGTCGGCGTTCATGCGGACAAAAAGCTTCATGATGTCTTCAGCCGTCCGGCTATCCAACTGCCCCGTGGGTTCATCTGCCAGGAGGAGTTCCGGGGAGTTAATCAAGGCCCGGGCAATACCGGCCCGCTGTTGTTCCCCGCCGGAGAGCAGGGCCGGTTTAGACCTGGTCCGGTGTTCCAACCCCACCATCCGCAACAGGTCAACTGCCCGGCCGGCCGCGTCGTTATCCGATTTCATGGTGTAAAGACTTGGGAGCAAAACGTTTTCGTACACGGTGGCGTACGGGATGAGGCAAAAATTCTGGAAAACGAAACCGATGTGTTCATTCCTGATAACGGACAGTTCATCATCGGTCAGCTTGGTCACGTCCCGGCCGGCCAAGATATACCGGCCACCGGTTGGAACATCTAAGCATCCGATCAGGTTCATCAACGTTGTTTTACCCGATCCGGACGGACCCATCACCGCCACGAACTCTCCCCGGCGAACATTCAGGTCGATCCCCTTCAAAATGGCCACGTCTTGGTCGGCAATCCGAAAGCTTTTGGTCACCTGATCCATCAGGACCATCGGCTGGGTAATTTCATCCATATTTCTTGACCTTAGTGGCAGATTTCCAGATCCAGCCCGGATTCGGCGCTCTATCGCCAGGTAAGCCGCAGGAGAGTGGTGATACGGACTGGTTTCTTTCTAATTACCGGTTTTTTTCTCGACCGGCAGGATCAGCTTGGTGGCCAGTTCGTCTCCAGCCTTTAGACCCGAGATAATCTCCGTCCGATCCTCTCCCCTGATGCCGGTCAGCAACTGGATCTTTTCGACCTTGTTAGGACCGATGACCTTGTACGCGATTTGCTTCCCTTTTTCAAACTTCACCGCAGCATTGGGGACAGTCAGGATGCTGGGCTTCCGGTCATAAATCACCTTAACATAGGTGGTCATCTCCGGCCTCAGAAAGGCGGCGTCTTCACGTGTTACTTTAACAATGGCCAAATAATAAACTATATTGTCCTTAGTTATCGGCTGTGGATAGATTTTTTCCACCAGTCCGCCAAAAGTCTTTTCCGAGAAAGTATCCACCCGATACTCCACCTGCCGACCGAGCGCAACGCGGCCGATATCAGTTTCGTCTACATAGGTCCACAGCTCCAATCGCTCAGGATCCAACACTGTGACCAGGTTGGGCGCCTGGAGTCCGGACACGATTGTTTCCCCTTCTTGGGCTGTAACGGCTGACACTACGCCATCAATGGGCGCATAAATCTTGGTGTAGCTGTATTTTATTTCTTCCTGGCGTAATTTTGCGGTGATTTCCTTTACCTGGCTTTGAAAGATGTCTTGCTGAGTTCGGTATTCCAATTCCAGCCGGTTTTGCACAGCCGTGGCCGCGTCAATTTGGTTCCTGGCCTTATCATAGGCATCTTGGGCTGCGGCTTTTCGGTCAACCAGGTTCTTTTGCCGGTCAAGTGAGAGTCGGGCGTATTCACTGTTGGCCTTGGCTTCTTTGATCTTATATGGATAGACCAATCTGGTTTGTTCCAAATTATCCTGAACCGTGGTCAGGGAGGCTTTGATTTGTTCAATTGACCTGAGAATTTCTCGATCATCAATCAGGGCCACAAGTTGACCCTGGGTGACTCGGTCGCCTATCTTGACGTTCATCTTGACTATGGTGCCCGTGGCTCTGGCCCCAATCTTAACTTCGGCCCCCACCTGAGCTTTAATTATGCCGGTCGCCACCAGTACGCCTCTGAGATCATTGACCTCCGCCTTGGCGGTTTCCAGCACCTGGACTTCCGGTTTCTTAAACAGACGTCCATAAGCTATAAAACCACTCGCGCCCAGCACCGCCGTAATTACCACAAAGACGATAAATTTCCTCACCAATGACCTCAGCTAAAGGAGCTTGCCCAGCAGTTGTTTGACATGATCCAGACATCCTGGATCGATATCAGTGAATTGCAGGCCCACATTATATCGATTGCGCGCCAGTCGCCTCACCCATCGAACCTGCCCCACGGCCTGAACATATCCGGCAGCCGGGTGCTGATTATCCTCCTTTTCAATGCGATAACCCAATACCTCAGGCAGGACTCTAATCTCTAATTCCGTCCCCAGGGAGTATGATTCATAGGTTTCAAGAAGAATTCCTCCCACACTGATATCACGTAAGATTGACTCCTTATATCCCCGGGCCGAGTCTTGAGTGGGCCGGTATTGGACGAACCTGGAGTATCTGTGCCTGGTTAGTTGTCTTTTTTCTTCAGATCGGGAGATGTAGGTATGGACAACCCGTCCTCTTCCGGGGGGACCCTTAACCACCGTGATACCGATGCCGGTAGCACCCAAGTGGGGCATTTCTTTAAGCTTCTCCACCATCCGCGCGGTCAGGGTATTATCGGCTTGCAGCAGCAAGTTCCCGGTCGGCCCGAATAGATCTTCAGCCAGAATCATACCTGGGGCCAGGTCTTCTAATGAAACCACTATGACCTCTGGTTTCCAGAAACTATCCGCCTTTTCTTCCAAATAGATCCGGAAGGCGGCGACCAAATCGGGATCGAACCAGGTCGATGATTTTTCTTCTATTTCATTTAATAACTCAACATCGGAAAAATTTATATCGGGTGAGTCCAGAGATTCCCTAAAAAAAGAGACAATCCGCAGAATACGCGAACCAAGCGGGATCTGGTTTAGGAGACGTTTATCTGGAAATCCGGTTCCGTTGAAGTTCTCAAATTGACTCTTAAGCAATTTGGCGATGCGGTCATCACTATGAGCGCTGGTCATGATCTCATAGGCGTAGACGGATACATCCCTTACAGACTCAAAGCCGCCGTCTAGTCGTGAAATCGGCACCCGTGAAGTTTCGCGAGGTAATAATAACCGACCCACATCGGCCAGGTAGGCCGCCATCTTGACTTCTTCCACTTCCGGGGGAGACAACCCGGCCTGGGCGGCCAAATAGGCTGCAGCCTGGGCGGCAGGTTCAATCCTGGGCGTGACCCAGGGAATTCTTAATTCAAGCATTCGTCTGAAGATCGCCTTGACGTGAGTGGCCACGACCGGAATCTGATCTTTTAATTCAGTAATTTCTTCGTGAAGATAATCCAACTGATGTTTTGATTCGACGATGCGGACTATCCGATCCAGATCTGGAATTAGACACAGGACATTTTGGCGGTCATAAGCCAGGGTTACGCCCTTAAGGTCATCAGGCAAGGAAGCGCCTTCGGACATAATTAAAATCAAGCTTCCAGGTTTGCTCGTAGTATTCGAGGCCAGCCATCTGAAAAAGTTGATTCCATCAACCGCGGGAGGCTGATGACTGGAAATGACCAGATCCGGGACCAATCGTTCAAGCAACGACATGGCCTCCGAACTCTCCGTCGTGGCAAAGACGTCAGCCAAGAGGTTAGAGACGAAATGATCCTTTAGCGCGGTCACATGGGACGGCAAGTGATGCAGGATGACTACCCGGGGGCGAGCAAATTGTTCAATCATACCCTTCTCTTTTTTGTATAATCAGATTGACCTTCGGCTCATTTCATCATAATCAAGACGCTGACCCGACGATTTCTAGCACTTTCGGGATGCTCCGGATCCGCCAGCCGGTTGTCGGCGTAGCCTCTGATTTCTTTTACCCGGTCTTTACCCAGACCTTCATTTTCCAATATTTTGCGCACGGCATCAGCCCGGTCACAGGACAGGTTCCAGTTAGTATAATCTTGCCGACCGACGAAAGGCCGGCTATCCGTATATCCTTCTACCACCAGGTTGCTCGGCATGTCCTGCAATTCTTTTGTGAGTACGTCTAAAATCTCCCGAAACTCAGGGGAAGGAGAGGAGCTGCCGGTTTTGAAGAACTCGACCCCCTCTTTATCCTGAAATTCTACTCTTATACCGCTTTGGTCACCCTTGCCGGGAGACTTATCTTCATATAGTTCCACTCGAATTTGGTCTTTGAGTTTTTCGGCAAGCGGCATGCCTTGCAGAGCGTTTTCCAGTTTTTCCCTGGCTGCTTCCCTGGCCTGTTGACGTTTTTCGGCCGGCGAATACTTCTTTAGCTTGGGTGCGATGTCTTTAGTTACAATTTTTTTTGAAATGCCCGAGTCCTTGACCACCCCTTCCTGCCCCGGCATTAACCCCCGGGAGGCGGCCGCTTTGGAAAACCCTACGGGATCGTTAAAATAAGCCTCCACCGCTTTCTTGACTTCTTCGCTTTGGCCGATAATCCAGAGAACTATGAAGAGAGCGACCAGGGCGGTAACAAAATCGGCATAAGCCACTTTCCAGGCGCCACCATGGTGCCCCCCGCCCTTCCCTTTGACCTTTTTAATTATAATCGGTTCTTGTTCGGCCATCGCTCACCAACCTTAGATAACATTGAAAATTTGTTCCGGTTACTTTGAAGGTGCGGCTTTCAGTGATCTGACTGCGCCTTCAACCTCGGCAAAGGATGGACGACCTGACTCGGGCAGCACCCGCCTGGCGAATTCCACCGCCATCATCCGGGCCTGGCCCCGGGCAAAGGCAGCCAGACCGGCTCTGACACAAAGCATATTTTTGATTTTGTGCTCCGCAATATGATGGAGGGCGTGGCTTATGGGTTGCACAAAACCATATGAACCCAGCACGCCCAAAAACGTCCCCACCAGAGCGGCCGCGACGTGATGCCCGACCTGCTCAGCCCCTTCACTGATCGAGCCCATGGTGATAACGATGCCAAGCACCGCGGCCACGATGCCCAGTCCCGGTAAGGCGTCCCCAATCGTGGCCAGCGAGGCGGAAGGATAGACCAGCTCTTCTTCCTGGACTTCCACGTCGGATTCCATCAAGGTATCGAGTTCATATGGGCTTAGGCCACCGATGATGATCATTTTGAGCGAGTCGCACATGTAAGTCATGAGTGCTTTATCATGAATGAGGGCGTGGTATTTTTGAAAAATGGGGCTTTTGTCGGGATGCTCCACATGTGATTCGAGAGACAACACCCCCGACACCCGGCTAATCTGGAATATCTCAAACAGTGCTTTGAGGATTTCCATATTGTGTTCATGGGCGCTCCCTCCTCCTTTGAAGATCATAGGCAACATGCCTATAATTCTTTTGACTTGCACCGGAGGGGTGGCGATCAAGAAACTGCCTATGACCGCGCCGCCGATAACGATGAATTCCGACGGTTGGATTAGTACGGCTATTTTGCCACCGGCCATGGTAAACCCGCCGACAACCGCGCCAACAAGAATCACAATCCCAATAATGGGAAACATAACCTTTTTCCTCAAGCTTTGTTTGTAACGTTAACGGTTGGCATCTGTCTGAATAAACAGGATAAGCCTCATTTACAATTATATATCAAAATGCTTAAAACGTATTGACGCAAAAGAAAAACGTCCCCGTTTCCATCCAAAGATAATAGAAAGCCGGCCGTTATAAGTGATCGGCCATGACATCCGGATATTGAGGAAAATAGTAGTCGGTATTACAAAAATAATCGCACTTTGACCATAGATCCGGCGTCGAGCCCTTCATCATTCAGATCGATCTTGACCAACCCGTCGGCCTTGACCATGGTGGATAACAAGCCGGATTTACCAAACATCGGCTCGGCCTGGATCTGGTCTCCCGTATAGCTCAATCTCACCCGGACATAGTCTTCCCGGCCCTGCGCCGAAGGAATATTC
>JADFYA010000202.1:6301-6932 GCA_015233285.1 Deltaproteobacteria bacterium
GTCCGGAGGTATACCCAACAGCCGGTCCAACAGCCGGCCGACGAAAAGCTCAAACACAACCATGGCCGAGGTCACGTGCCCCGGAAGACCCCACAACGACTTTGACCCGACGCGGGCCAGGATGGTTGGTTTCCCAGGGCTGATGGAGACTCCATGGGCCAGAATAACGGCGCCGTCAAATGATTGAAATACCTTAACCGTATAATCACGAAGGCCCACCGAACTGCCTCCCGAGACCAAAACCGCATCTGCTATTTCCAATCCTTCAGCGCACTTGGCCGCAATTGCGGCAAAATCATCCCCCACAATGCCCAATTGCAGCGGGAGGCCACCACGTTGAGCAATCATGGCCCCCAGTGTCTGTGAATTCACATCTCTAATCTGACCGGGTAAAGGACAGGCTTCCACTGACGCCACCTCATCTCCGGTAGATAATATGGCCACCTTCGGCTTTCGTCGCACTGGAATATCGGTGATTCCCAGTCCAGCCAGTAATCCGATATCCTGGGGCCGCAGACGGTGTCCGGCCAGGCAGACTATTCCGCCTTTGGGGATATCTTCGCCCCGGACGATAACATTCTCCAGCGGCCGGACAGCCCTGGTTATCTCAACGGTTTTTTCATCAACTTCC
>JADFYA010000203.1:0-5061 GCA_015233285.1 Deltaproteobacteria bacterium
CCCCGACAATAAAGACACCCCTGATCTAGACTAAAGACGAAAGACCGGGATGGTTCCAGCTTGCGCCCGCACAAACGGCAAGAGGCGATGTCCGGGCAAAACCCGGCCACGTCCAGACTTCGCAACTGAAACATGATCAACGTCTTGTTCAGGTCGGCACAGTCTTCCACCGCGGTCAGGGCCTCTAACAACAGCCCGTAACTCTTCCGGCAGGAGTCTCCTTCCACCGTCATGGCCTCGGTTAGCTCCAACATGAAGCTGGCCACCGTCACTTTATGGTAGTCACACTGTATCTCGGAAAAAGTTCCGGCCACGTCAAATCCATCCAGCCTGTAGAGATTGTCTGACCTTTTCCCTGGGGCCAGTTGCATCGAACCATGATACAAGATATTCAGGCCCCCGGGGAAACGCTTCTTGCTCCGCTTCTCCCCTTTGGCAATAGCCGGAATCTTGCCCATAACCGGGGTCAGGATGGTCAGAATCAAATCCGATTCCCCATAAAGAACAGATCTGATGATAATGCCATCAGTCTTGAATTGATTCAACAGTATTGTCCTGGTGGCGAGTTTTCGGCAAGACCTTCTCTCGACGGTAACTCCGTCGCGGCCTTAAAAAAATGATTCCCCCTCCGGCTCGTAAAGAAAATTAACGATGCGGGCATACCGGTATCTACCCCAGAACCAAAAATAACGCAAAGAAAAAAATCTGTCCGATGCCGGGACAAATAGTGGTGTCAATTCAGGTGGAAACTCTTGTGACATCGATCCCGGAAAGGGCCCTGACACTAAAAAATACGTCATCAATACTCGCCGGAGGAGAAACTTTGTTGACCAATCTCATTCAATTCTGGTAATAATACTGGCAATCGCCGGATATAACAATCGTAAGCAATCAGCCTCAGCGGTCGGCTTTCACCTAATAACAAGATGTTAGGAGATTCTCTTCCTGGCCGGGAGCGTCGGACCAGGACGACTAACTAACGGTTGTTACTTTATTTGCCGGCTGATGAAAGGTCACCGACCACCCTTTGCAAACAATCTGACGAGAATCAACCAGGAGCTACTGGCCGGCTGCGGGGATAACACCCGTACGGCAAAAATATCTCTTAACAGGAGGAGTATTAACTATGGATCAGAGGAATATATTGGTGGCCGTCGACGGCTCGGAGCAGTCCTTTGAGATCGTTCGTTATGTCGGGCAATTGCTGCCATCCGGACGGACGAAGTTTACTATCCTGCACATCCAGGATCAGATCCCCGAAAGCTATTGGGATTTGGAAGATAACCCCAAGGTCCATAACAAAGTGGTCGGGATTCGTATCTGGGAATCACATCAAACCAAAATGATGGAGGATTTCATGGAGAAGGCGCGACAGAGCTTAAAGGACATGGGGCACCCGGGAGACGCTGTCTCGACCCAAATTAGAAAACGACAGGTCGGGGTGGCCAGGGATATCGTCGCGGAAGTCAAGAATGGGTATCAAGCCCTGGTCGTGGGGCGGCAAGGACTCAGTAAACTAAAAGATTTGATCATGGGCAGTATCGCCAACAAGCTGGTCAACCGGCTGGTCAATGTCCCGCTGTGGGTCGTTGGCGGAGCTCCGTCCCCAGAAAAAATCTTGGTAACCACCGGCGGGTCCGAGAGAATCATGCGCAATTTTAATTACGTCATCGACATTTTCGGGGCGAAACACCCTGACATCCTGGTCTTCCACGCCATCCGGGGATTGAAATCATTTAATTCCTACACCGGACCATCCCTGGGCACCGAGGATGCCGACTGGTTGAAAGATGTCAATGCCGAATTCCTAAAATCCAAGACGGAAATCGAGGCCGCCGTCCAAAAAGGAATCCTGGATATGGAATCCCGAGGGGCCGACAAGACCAGAATCAAAACAAAAATCGTCTTGGAAGTGCAAAGCCGGGCTGAGGCCATCGTCGATGAGGCCAAAAACAACGGCTACGGGACCATTGTCACCGGGCGAAAGAGTCTGTCTAAGTTGGAAGAATTGTTTGTTGGTCGGGTGAGCAGCAAGATTATTCAGATGGCTAAGGAACAAGCCGTTTGGGTCGTCAATTGATCTGACTTTCCGGCGCCGGTGACCTTGAGTTGCCGGCGCTTCAACTTTGGGCCGGATCAGACCCTGCTTCGCCCGGCTGAACCGGAATCGCTTTTAAGCCGGGAACACCACCGCCGGATAATCGGCGGGAGGCATTAGAATTTTTATTTTTCACCTGATTACATACAAAAACGATAAATAAAATATGGTACCGTAGATTTCGCCGTCGTCAGAATCTAGGTGAAGAGACGCCGCCTTTAAAAAAACGGTGACTGGTCGTCGCCGGAGGGACTGCTTTCTCAAAAGGGACCGGGAATGACCGTCACAGGAAAACACATCTCCGTTCAATTCAACAAATCAGCACTACGGGAGAGAAATAAAGAATTAGCCGTTCTGCTGGAGATGAGTAATTTCCTGTCCGGCACCTCCAGCCGGAAAGAACTCCTTGAAGGGGCCTTATCTCTGGTCATGGCCAACTTCGAATACCACGCGGGCAGGATCTACCTCAAGGAGGAAAACCTGGAATACCTGCGGCTGGCTGCTTATCAGGGGCTGGAACCCTTGGGGCTGGAGAGAGTCAGAATCGGCGAAGGATTTACCGGTAAATCGGCCGAAACCAAATCTTTTCTGGCCCAGCCGGTGACGGACCTGGAAAATAAGGCCAGAGCCAGGCTGTTACAAAGCAAAGGATTTCTGGTCGTGGTCTGTGTCCCGATGATTGTTGGGGAAGAAGTCGTCGGGGTAATGAACCTGACCTCGAAGCAGGTGGTGAGTCTTGATCAAAACCAGATTGACTTGCTGATTACGCTGGCTAACACCATTGCCATTAATTCTGACCGGCTCAGCCTTTACGAGGACCTCCAAAAAAAAATCCAAGAACTGGAGGAGAAGAACGCCACCCTCAAATTCTTTTCCTATTCTGTTTCCCACGATCTCAAAAATCCGGCCATATCCATCCATGGCCTGACCAGCCGGTTGAACCGGCTTTATAAGTCGCAACTTGATGACAAAGGGCAAACATACTGCAATCTAATCTTATCCCTGTCTGAACAAATAATTGCCCTGTTAGACGAGATGAACGCCTACATCAAGGCCAAAGAATCCCCTATGGCTGTCGAGAAAGTGGATACTAAAGATATTATCGAGCTGGTAAGAGGGGAGTTCGCCCCGGCACTGGAACAACGAGGCATTAAGCTAACCGTGTCCGACCTTCTCCCCAGGATTTCAGCCGATAAACTATCTCTCACCCGTATTTTCAGAAATCTCGTGGATAACTCTATAAAATACGGCGGCGCATGTCTCACCGAAATTCAAATCACGTACCAGGAAGACCACAATTACCATATGTTTTCAGTCATCGATAATGGAGTGGGCATTTCCGCCGCGGCCCAGGAAAAAATCTGCGAACCTTTCCAGCGTGACGAAACCTCGAGAGGCATTGATGGAATCGGATTGGGGCTGGCCATTGTTAAGGAATTGACCCGACGACACGGCGGTACCGTCGCTGTCGACTCGAAACCGGGAAAAGGGGTGAGCTTTTCCATCACCATTTCCAAATCAATCCAAAACTCCGCGTCAATTCACCCTGTTGACGCTATCTTAACGGTATAACTTATGTTCTGGATAGGCTATATAATCATCGGAGCCGTGGCCGGCGTACTGGCCGGGTTACTTGGTGTGGGTGGAGGTCTGGTCATCGTTCCTGCCTTGACTTTCATTCTGACCGCCCAGCACCTACCGCCCAATCACATCATGCAACTGGCCCTGGGTACGTCCCTGGCCACCATCATGTTTACTTCTATTTCAAGTCTTAAATCCCATCACGAGCACGGTGCGGTGAACTGGTTGGTGGTCCGGACCATTACTCCGGGCATACTGACCGGGACATTCCTGGGGGCCTGGGTGGCGGCTCAATTGCCCACCGGTTTCCTCAAAGGATTTTTTATCGTTTTCATATATTATGTGGCCGTTCAGATGCTCTTGAACATCAAGCCCAAGCCCACCCGTACATTACCGGGAAAGGCCGGCATGTTTGGTGTCGGAAACGTCATCGGCGTGGTCTCGAGTCTGGTCGGAATCGGCGGCGGAAGCTTATCCGTGCCCTTCATGGCCTGGTGTAACATCCCCGTCCACCATGCCATCGGCACTTCCGCAGCCATCGGTTTTCCCATTGCCCTGGCCGGGACGGCGGGATACATAACCAGCGGCCTGGTGGTACATGATCTGCCATCCGGAAGTCTGGGCTTCATCTACCTCCCGGCCCTGGCCGGTATCGCGGTAGTCAGCATTCTCACCGCCCCGCTGGGAGCCAGGCTGGCCCATCGCTTGCCGGTGTCCATGTTAAAAAAGATATTTGCCTTTTTTTTAATCGGAATAGGCACTAAAATGCTCACCGGAATGTTTTGACACGCGCTGCGTTCCGGCATTTGAGAAAAAAGATACTGCAGAGGCCGTAGCCGCTCCCTTGCGGCCGAGGCTCTTTCAACAGTCAACAGGATAGCCATGATGGGATACTTAATTCTGGGCCTTTTGATTCATACAACCTGTCCAATCTTGATGATTTGGAGTATCAACACCCTGTTTCAATGTGGTATCCCGTACGGTTTCAAAACCTGGTTGGCCGGATTGCTCATCTTGTTAATCATCAGGTTTTATACTAAAAAAATGGTGACGTCTCATGATATCCTTAATGCCTTCCGTGAATACACCGAGGAAGTCGAGGAAAAAGACGAACCGGAAGAAGACGAGAAAGAAACATATTTTAACCCGTATCAGCAGAAAAGACTTGAACAATTGGCGAACCGCCGACCCCGGAGCAGGCGGAAAAAGGGCCAAAAGCCGGACGCAGAATGAATACTCATGAAGGTGGAGACATGACGGACACCGCAGAACTAAGAAGACTGGACCTGGCCCATTTGTGGCACCCATTCACTCAAATGAAACTTTGGCCGGATGAGCCGCCATTGATCATTGACCGGGCCGAAGGGACCTGGTTGATCGAC
>JADFYA010000203.1:5173-6917 GCA_015233285.1 Deltaproteobacteria bacterium
ACCCTGGATCATTCCACTCTTCTGGGCCTGAGCCATCCCCAGGCGATTAAGCTGGCGGCAGAGCTGGCGCGCCTCACTCCACCCGGTTTGAACAAGGTGTTCTATTCAGAAAGCGGTTCCACCGCGGTGGAAATCGCCTTGAAAATGGCCTATCAATACTGGCAGCATCTGGGTCACAAAGAAAAAAAGACCTTTGTTGCTTTGGAGAACGGCTACCATGGCGACACCATCGGGGCAGTCAGTGTCGGCGGGATAGATCTTTTCCATCAGGCTTTTAAGCCTTTTCTGTTTCCGGTCCACCGGTTGCCTCAGCCCCATTGCCGCAGTTGCCGGCTGCTCCTGACTTATCCGGCCTGTGATCTGGCCTGCGCCCGAAAGCTGGAAGACATTTTGCAACAGCATGGACCTGAAATTTGCGCCCTAATCGTTGAACCCAAAGTCCAGGGCGCGGCCGGGATAATCATCCAGCCGGAAGGATACCTGAGTAAACTTGTGGCCATCTGCCGGAAGTACGGGGTCCTGGTCATTGCCGATGAGGTGGCCACCGGCTTCGGCTGCACCGGTCCCATGTTCGCCTGCGAATTGGAGGATGTTCGCCCAGACTTGATGGCCCTGGGCAAGGGCCTGACGGGAGGCGTCCTGCCTCTGTCTGCAACCCTCACCAGCGACCACATCTACCAGCCCTTTCTGGGTGAGTTTGACGAATTCAAGACCTTTTTCCATGGCCATACCTACACTGGAAACCCCATCACCAGCGCCGCGGCCCTGGCCAATCTGGAATTGATGGCCCAACGAAACATCCTGGAGAACGTCCGCGCCCGGGAAGCCCAGCTCACCGCAGGTTTGGCCCGGTTGGCCGAATTACCTCACGTGGTCGAGATCCGGCATCAAGGGATGATGGCCGGGATTGAACTGGCCAAAGACGCCGGGCGGGACGAACCCTACGACCCGGCCTTGAGAATGGGGCATCGAGTGATTATGGCCTGCCGCCAACACGGGGTGATCATCCGGCCCTTAGGGGACACCATTGTTCTGATGCCGCCGCTGAGCAGCACGGCCGAAGAAATAAACCATTTGCTCAAGGCTGTGGAGGCCGGCATATCCGAGGTGACGGTCTGAAACTCTTGGGTTGCTCGGTGCTTGTTGCTCGTTTCTGGTTGCCGGTTACTGGGTGAAAAAGATTACCCAAGGCATGTTCCCGCAAAAAATAAATTCCATCGGAGAAGAAAACGACCTCGATCATAGTTCCGCCGGCGCGCGGGTCGGTCTGGTCAAAGATAAAATTACCGAGGGAAAACGTCCGGCAAGAATGCAAGTCGCATGAGAGTTTTTCCGGGCGGTGGGAGTGGGCCCCAAAAATCGTTTCCACACCACATGCGTGCAAGGCTGCGACGATGGCCTGTTCACGTTCCGCGGGCGGGGAAAATTCATGGCCGAAGTGGACAAAGGCAAAAACAGGTTTGGCTTTCCTTTGCTCCGTCGGCGGATTGCCTTTAACCGATTCCCTTCCCATAAAACAACCTGGTCCAAGAACACCTAAGTCCCCCGGACTCAGAATTCCGTATTTCATTTCTCCGCGGTTATCCACATCCGTAAACGCGGCCAGCCTGAATAGATCAAAATCAGTCACCATTCCATTTTCCAACACATAAAAATTTTGGCGGATGAGCCGGTCACGCATTTCAGCGTACTCACGGTCACCAAAGTCGTGCGAGTGGTTATTGGCCAGACTCACGGCTATGAC
>JADFYA010000204.1 GCA_015233285.1 Deltaproteobacteria bacterium
CCGAGCCGCATACAATCTCATATGATGCCGTTTTCACCAGAAAAAAAGGTAACAGGCTGAATTCAATTAAAGATTTGGTGGGTAAGAGGCTCATCGTGATGAAAAATGACGCGGCCCACGACTACCTGATGGCAAAGGGCTTAACCACGCCGGACAGACTTGTGCTGACGGACAGCCTCCCTGAAGCCCTTCGGCTGCTGGCTATCGGAAAAGGAGACGCAGCCTTGATGCCGAAGCTGGTGGGACTGCTCCATCTAAAAAACTTGGGGCTCAGTAATCTGGAGCAATCCCCTATTGTTTTGGATGAATATCAGCGGCCATTTAGCTTTGCGGTAAAGAAAGGAAATAAAGATCTTTTGGACCGCCTTTCCCAGGGATTGAGCATAATAAAGGCGACCGGAGAGTACGATCGAATCCATTCAAAATGGTTCGGCCTGGTGGAACCGCCAAAAGTTACTCTTCAATCGGTTATGAAGTACATCCTGCTCGCCGTTGCCGCCTTTTTGGTCGTGGTTCTTTTCCTTGCCGCCTGGTCTCTATCCATGAAGAGACAGGTGTCCATGAGGACCAAAGAACTTGAGCAGGAGATTGTTGAACGGAAAAAAACCGAAAAAGCCCTCTTGGATAGCCGGCAACAGGCTGCGTTTCTAGCAGATTTACTCGAACATTCGTCCCTGCCGTTCGGGGTAGGCTACTCTGACGGACGTCTGGGTGTCTGCAATGCGGCCTTTCCTCAACTGCTGGGATACACCAAAGAAGAGTTCATCAAGCTCGATTGGACCAAAGACATCACCCCCCAGGAATGGCTGGAGAACGAGCTAGCAAGTTTGCAAGAATTGCACCGGACAGGTCATCCGGTGCGGTATGAGAAGGAATACGTCCGGAAAGACGGCACCCGCGTACCCGTCGAGTTGTTGGTTCACCTTCGCAGCGATGAAGAGGGACAACCGCCGTATTACTATGCCTTCATCACCGATATTTCCGAACGGAAGCAGGCGGCGGAGACCCTTAAAGAAAATGAGAGGTTACTGAAAAAAGCTCAGCAAATCGCCCAGCTCGGACACTGGCGGCTAGACCCGAAAACAAGCCGGTTGGACGGTTCAGATGAGCTTTTCCGGATTGTTGGACTGGCCCGTGAGGATTTCGCCCTTGAAACATTTGTTTCGATCGTGCATCCCGACGACCGGGATTTCGTGGCCAACACGATCCAGGACTCTATAAAAAACATCAGGAGTTATGCTTTAGAGCACCGGTTGCTTTGCCGGGATGGGTCACAAAAATTTATCAAAGCCCTGGGTGAGCCGGTGGTGAACCAATCAGGCCAATTAACCATGATGGTCGGTACGGTCCAGGACATCACGGAACGTAAGAGGGCAGAGGAACGCCAAAAAAAATTAGAAGCCCAACTGCTCCAGGCCCAAAAAATGGAGGCCATCGGAACTCTGGCTGGTGGGATCGCCCACGATTTCAACAATATTCTCGGTTGCATCTTCGGCTACACTCAGCTCGCCATTGATGATGTTCAATCCGATGCCGCCAGTCAAGAATTCTTGAAAGAAATACTCAAAGCGGCCAAGCGAGCCAGAGATTTGGTTAAACAAATCCTAAGCGTCAGCCGTAAATCCGACCAGGAAAAGATATCATTCGAAGTCTCATCAATTATTAGAGAAAGCACCAAGCTGATTCGGGCTTCCTTGCCGGCCAATATTATCATCAACCATGAAGAATCACCAGAGGAAACATACATCTTAGGTGACCCGACACAAATCCACCAGGTGCTGATAAACCTCTGCACCAATGCCGCCCATGCCATGCAAGACAACGGCGGAGTATTAGACATAAAACTAAATGAGTTCTACCTTGATCCTGATTCCGCTGCCAGGTACATCAACCTGGCCCCAGGACTCTATCTAAAATTGACTGTAAGCGACACCGGACAAGGGATGGACAGCAAAGTCGTCAGCCGCATCTTTGATCCTTTTTTCACAACCAAAGAAATAGGTAAAGGCACCGGCATGGGCCTGGCCATTGTCCATGGCATCGTGAGAAACCATGGTGGGGCCATCACTGTGTATAGCGAACCGGGACGCGGGTCAACCTTTAATGTCATTCTGCCGTTGGCCAAAGAAGAAGTTGAATTAGAGATTGATGACGATGAAACAATCCCGAGAGGGTCGGAGACGGTCCTACTGGTCGATGATGAACCGGGGCTAATCGACACGGGCCAAAAGATTCTGTCCCGTTTAGGTTACAAAGTAATTAGTAAAACAAATAGTTCAGAAGCGTTAGAGGCGTTTGTCCTTCAGCCGGACAGTTTTGATTTGGTTATTACCGACATGGCCATGCCCAATATGACGGGGGACAAGCTAGCCCAAGAGATAATCCGCCTCCGGCCTGATATCCCAATAATTATGTGCACGGGATATAGTCCGTCCGTCAGCGAGGAAGAGGCCAAACAAATTGGGATAGAAGGATTTCTGATGAAACCGTTGGACATGGCTGCCACGGCCAGACTTATTCGGAGGTTGTTAGATAAACATGCCCCAGGGGAGGACAGAGTTCCTCAAGGATAGCACCCATTGGGGACCGAGCATCCGGCGCACAAATAGAAAAGGCCGGATAATCCCCGACCTTTTTTTATATTCAGAGGAAGCGGCCTATTCACAAGCACAGGCGTCTTCGCAGATTACTTCTCCTCCGGTATCTCCACAGCCACACCAGAGCCGGTCTGAGAAAATATCCCCGATCGGTTCACAGGCCCCGGTCACCAACCAGTATGGTCTCCCACTAAACCGTAAACAAGTTCCTTCCATAATGATCCCCTCCTCCCATACGCTGGGGTTCGGCCCTTCAGCTTCAATTTATACCTATATATAGATAGATTTAATTACTTTTCTTGGATTTAAGTTAATCATCGGCCGGAGGATGTCAAGTCTGTTTGAAGAATCTTTGAATCGGCCCGCGCCTTAACCGCGACCATGGGGTTATCCCTCGGGCAGGTCGGCGTTCTTCTTTGATTCCAACTCCTCAAGTCTTTTGGCAACTTGCCTGAGATGGGCGGCGAACTCCTGGCCGCGCTGGTAGCGCTTTTCAAAATCTTTAGCCAGGGCCTTGGCCAGAATTTTTTCCATGACTGCCGGTATCTTGGGGTTAAACGACCGCGGGGAAGGATGGGGGGTGTTGGCGATTTGATACATCAAGGTGGTCAGGGAGTCACCGGTAAAGGGCTTTTGTCCCGTGAGCATCTCAAACAAAATAGTGCCCAGCGAAAAGAGATCAGACCGACCGTCGACCTTTTTGCCGGCCACCTGTTCCGGCGACATATAAGAAGGAGTGCCGAGGATGACGCCGGTTTTGGTTCTAGACGATGTGGTGATTCGAGCAATGCCGAAGTCGGTCACCTTAACTTCACCGTTTTTCATAACCATGATATTGGCAGGCTTTATGTCGCGGTGAACGATTCCATGTTGATGGGCATAATCCAAGGCGTCGCAAACCTGGCTGATAATCGTCAAAACCTGTTTCATCGGGAGCAAGTTCTGGGGCTTACAATAGTTCACCAGTTCTTCTCCCTCTAAGAATTCCATGGCGATATAGGAAACGTCGTAGTCTTCACCTACGTCATAAATGGTCACAATATTGGGATGGGTCAGACGACCGGCGGATTCGGCTTCCCGGAAAAACCGTTGTTTGACTTCTTCAATCTGCTCTTCATCCAGGTCACCCAGGCGGATGGTTTTGATGGCCACGATTCGGTTGATCTTGGGATCCCGGCCTTTGAAGACCACCCCCATCGCCCCGCGACCCAGTTCACCCATGATTTCGTATCGGCCCAGCGTTGGACGGACCTCTCCATCTGCTGCAACGACGGTGGCCTCGCCCGGAGATGTCTTGGGACCAAGGCCAAATACCTGAGTAGCCTCGGCCGTTTTTAGCTTCTGAACCCGATCGGCCAGATCCTGGTATTTAGGATCAGCGGTAATGATCATCTGGTAGACGTTAATGGCTTTAGAAAACATTCGCTTGCGTTCATAATCCATGCCCAGTTGGTGGAGCTCTTCCTTGATTCCTTCGGCCTCGATCGGACATTTACGAAGTTTTTCCATGGCCAGATCCAACATGCCTTGCTGCCGGAAGGAGATAGCCAGAATCTTATTGGTCTCAACGCTGTCGGCTTCAACCTTTTCTTTTACCTTTTCGGTGACCAGGAAGCGGCGGGAAGTGATCACGGTATAGCCCAGGATCAAGACCAGACTGGGGGTTAACAGATTGAACCACATGCCCTGATGGGAAAAGATGTACATCATGGAACAGACGAACACAAACAGAATCCCGCCGGTAAAGACGGCCGCTTTTTGAGCGCCCAGTTTGGGCAGGACAAAGGAGATGAACAGACCAAAAATCAAGGCCACGGCAAGATCAAACAACGCGGCCCAATCCGGACGGGTGATATATCTGGCTTCTATGATGTTGCTGATCTGATTGGCCACAAGTTCAACACTGGCCATGGTGGGTGATGCCGGCGTGACCACCTTTTCTCCGATCCCGGCGGCAGTCGGTCCAATCAAGACAATTTTACCGCTAAAGGCATCGGGCGTAACCCGTTTGTTCAGCACGTCGAATGCCGAGTAGATCGGAAAAGATTTCTCCGGATCATGAAATGAAATGAAGGTGGCCATGTCCCGGTTAGGATCGAGCGGGACACTCAGTTGTCCAAGCTTTATGCTGCGCCCCAGATCGGCCACCACCTGGTCGTCTTTTAACTCCCCGAATTTGGCCACCACCTTGACCGCAAAGGAAGGAAAGTAGACATCTAAGTATTTGAAGACATGATAAACGGAGCGGGTCACCCCCTCCACTTCAAATAATACGGGATTATTAATATGTCCTATCCCGGCTGCGGCGGCAGTCAATTCAGGGATGATGGCCACAACCTTCTTAGGAGCCAGCAATTGCCCGCCCCAGTCAGCCGCGCCTTTAACCCCCGCGTAGCTGTTCTTCTTAATGAAATCCGGAACTTGTGAGTCTTTATCCAGGCTTTGAGGGTTAAATGAATCCTGCTCGAAAAATACCGGCAAAATCACATTCCCGGCCCTGGCAATAGATTCGGCCAGTTTGGCGTCGTTATTGAGCCGATCTTCAGCCTTGGTGATTAGCCCAAAAAACTCCATACCGCCGGGCAGGGGTTTCAGGGGGGATTTATCAAAATCAGTTTTTAATTGTCGGACTTCCTTAAGGCCCTCACCCGTCTCATACTCGCTGAAGATTAAACCAAGACCGATCACTCTGGCCTTGTTTGACTTCAAAACGTCGACGAGCTGGGCCAGGATGGATCGCGGCCAGGGAAAACGTCCGATTTTTTTAACGCTGACTTCATCAACAGCCACAATAGCAATAGGCACATTGTCGCCCACGGGTTTTTCCAAGACCCGAGACTGCATGTCATAGAGCTTCATTTCCCAAGTGGTCAGCGCCCCGGCAACGGCTAACATCAGAACCAGGAGGGTGACAATCAGGCCCAAAGCAAAATCAGGCAGGCGTAACTTGGCTTTTTTCATAATAGTCGTATGGCTGAGAGAATCACATAGAGAAGGTGGCGGCCGCTTCCGAATACAGCCGGGTAAATTGTCAAGTATGGGCAAGATAGCATTTTTTATCAAGAAGAAGCAATAAAAAAATGAGCCGGGACATTTGCATTACCCACGTTACTCAATGGGGAATTCCCTGGTCCGCCAGGCGGCGTAGATACCGGCCAGTAATCCAAAAAAGTGACTGGCCCAGCTCTGCCCGGGGAAGACGAATAGCAAGGATTGGAACACGCCGCCGTAAAAGGCAATAACACCCAGTGATATGAACAGGGCCCGCCATTCGCGTCGGCATATGCCCATAAACGCAAGAAATCCGGTTAAACCAAAGACAACGCCGCTGGCCCCGATATGGACCGCATGGCCTTGCCCGAACAGCCAGGTCAAGGAGCCCCCCAGCAATACGATGATCGTCAGAGCAACCGCGGTGAGCCTCCCGCTGTAAGAAAATGATACCGCCAGGAGAACGAACAAGGCACCGGTGTTGCTGATAAGATGAAATATTCCCACATGGAGGAACGGAGAAAAAATTATCCCGGGCAAACCGCCCAGAGTTCGCGGCCGCAGTCCATACCAGCGCAGGTCCCCAGGTATGATCAGGCTGACGAAAAAAACCAGCCACAAGATAGCCACCGCGGCGAGCGCAAAAAGCAAACTTTGACGAATTTTCATTTCACCCCTCAAGATGGTCGATCAGATAACAGGCGTGTTCAACTCCACATTTTTAACGATATACCTTAACGATATACCATTATCCCGCCGGGCGTGAACACTTTTGTCACCACCGGCCCTAACGCTATGTTATATACCAAAAAGGTAAAAATGGAAGTGTCGTGAGCTTGCGGCATTCTAATCGGAAGCCTTTTCCCAAATGATCATGGCTATCCCTGGGGCCGCTTACTATTTCTTTTTCGAGAGCGTAAATGGTGAGTAAACTTTTTGACAGCAAGTCGCCGGGCGGGGTCTTGGCCGGGCTATTTTTGGGACTGGTCATTCTCGGCGCCGTGATCTTCCTGACCAGCGCCAGATCAACACCTGTAATCAAGGTCTTAAAAGGGGCGGCCAAAGTTCCTCATGAAGTATCCAAACTCCGTCTATTCCGGGACAAATACCTCCTGACCAATCGGCCTGGCCGCAATTTTGTCAAGTATTACTATAAATTTGGGCCAAAAGCCGCCGACGCCGTTCAAGACCGGGAAAGACTAAAAGCCCTGGTCCGCATGTGCCTTCTGCCATTGGTTTACATCGGGCAGCATCCTTACTTGACGCTGGGCCTGGTCACCGTGGCCGCGGCCT
>JADFYA010000205.1 GCA_015233285.1 Deltaproteobacteria bacterium
TTTAGCGCCGGTGGACCTGCTGGCTGAAGAGAGTCAAGACCGGTTTGAGGAAAGATTTGGCCAGATGCTGGCCAGGGACAAAGCCTTCGATAACCTGGAACTGAAGATGAGGTGCAAAACAGGCCAGGAATTCACTCTTGGCCCGATTAGCCGTCTCGGCCGCCAGTTTCGCCTGTTCCAGCGTCTCCATCCGTTTCCGCTCGGTGACGTCTCTGGCAATGCCCCGGAAGCCAATAGCCTTGCCGGATGAATTCCGGACCAAAGAAACAGATGACTCCAGGTTACGGCTGGTCCCATCTTTGCCGGTCAGGCTCCATTCCACCCCGGTGGTGGCCTTGCCGGTCCGGTAAACGACATTGAGGACTTGATAAACTTTCTTGGCGCTTTCTCTGTCGGTCAGCCGAAGACTGTTCATGCCCTCCAACTCATTTTTGTGATATCCGAACAGCCGCCCCATGGCCTCGTTAACAAAAGTAAAATTTCCTGATAAATCAATTTCATAATAGCCTTCTCCGATACTGTCCAGGATGGTCCGGTATCGTTCTTCACTCTGCCGGAGTGTTTCCTCCATCCGTTTGCGTTCGGTGATATCATAAACCACAACGGTCACGCCATTGATTTTACCAGCTTCATGGACGATCCGGGCATTCAGAATGACCCAGAATTCGCGTCCGGTTTTGCTCCTCATCTTCAGTTCCAGGTTATCGAAGGCTTTATCCCTGGCCAGCATTTGACCGAATCTTTCTTCAAACCGGTCGAGGCTCTCTGTGGCCAGTAAATCCACCGGAGCTAAAGAAAGAAACTCTTCCCTGGTATAGCCGGTATACTCACACATGACGTCATTCACGTTGCGGAATTTTCCGGTCATCAGGTCAAATTCATAGATCCCGGCCGGGGCATGATTGACTAGCTGCTTGTACCGGGCTTCGCTTTCTCGAAGAGCCTCTTCTACGCGCGTCTGCTCTTTCAGCGAATCATTCAACCTTATTTTCCTTATTTATATCCGGATAGGAAGTTCCGTCACCACGCCGATTTTGAAAGTCAACGGCCGGGAGCCGGAAACGTCAGGGCTCAAATCTATTTTTCTTAATCTTACGTACCACAGGTCTTTCACGGCGGTCAATGATATTTCATGTCACGTGGTTAGGGCCAACTCACCGGTTGCCGGTTACTTATTGCTAGTTGCTCGTTATTGGTTGATCGTCGAAAATAATCAGCAACAATCTATGAGAAACCAGCAACCATGTCCCCCTTAAGTTGAAAATTATTCAAGGCGGGTCAGAACTGCGGCGAAGAAAGTGTCGATACCGTGGTGGTGCGTCAAGGTCAGGAGAAAACCTTCCGGGGTGGTTAAACTGCGGCAGGTTGATGGGAGGATCTGGGTCGCGGGAATGATTCGGTAATCCGGCCGGCGCTTTAGGAATTCGTGAATAACTTCTTGATTTTCAGCCTGGTTCAGGGTGCATGTGGCGTAGACCAACCGGCCTCCGGGCTTCAGATAGGGCGCGACCGATTCCAGGAACCGGGATTGGAGGCTGGGAAGACGGGTCAGGTCTGACGCGGTTTTGTTCCACTTGACGTCCGGCCGGCGGCGGATAACCCCCAGCCCTGAACACGGCGCATCCAACAAGATCCGGTCGAATTTTACGTGTCCACCAAAAGGGGGAGCAACGGCATCAGCGGCTACGGCCATAACCGATTTGGACCCCAGCCTCTTGGCGTTCTGACGCAACTCGGCCAACCGGCCCCGATGGATATCCACGGCCACCACGGTTGCGTCATCTCCGGCCTGTTGGGCCAGATAGGTGGCTTTGATCCCAGCCCCGGCACAAATATCCAAGCCACGTTGCCCCCTGGTCGGTGCGGCCAGATACCCGACTAATTGCGAGGCTTCGTCTTGGATGAGAAACAACCCGGCCCGAAACATGGGCGTCTCCTCCAGGGGTTGCACCGGACCGTGGACGTGGAGCGAGTCGGGCAAGAATTCCCCCGGCTCCACCTTCTCGGCCAGGGGAGACAAGATGTCGGCCAGTTTATTTCGGGCGATGCGGCGGGTGTTGACTCTAATCGTGATGGGTGCCTGAAGGTTGTTGGCCGTCAGCAAGGCTGCAGCTTCCGTCCGGCCCAATTCGGAGATGAAATGGGCCACCAGCCAATTGGGATGGGAAGTGGTTATCGCCAGATAATTGACCGGATCGGCCGTCCCATCAGGGACGGTTTCGCTTTCAGGTGTTCGGATCAGGTCGCGGAGCACGGCATTGACAAAGCCACTGACTTTGGCTGGTTGACCGGCCTTGACCATCTCCACGACTTCATTGACCGCGGCAAAGCCCGGAATTCTGGTCAGGAAGCGGATTTGAAAGGCCCCCAAACGCAGAGCATTTCTAACTACCGGATCCATTTTCCGGGCGGTAATCCGGGAATGGCAGTTGATGATGAAATCCAGCCGGGACCGAAACCGGGTAACCCCGAATACCAGTTGCCCGATTAAAGCCTTTTCCCGAGAATCGTTAACTTTGTGCTGGTGGAAGGCCCAGGTCAGCCCCGATCTGAGTGTCTCCTGCTTTCTCTCTATCCGCAGAAGTGTCTCCAGGGCCACTTGTCTCGATGTCATGGATTGTGCCGTTCAGGAAGATGACGACGGCCCGTCTGACCAGGTCCAAATCGAGACTAGTGTTGAAACATGGTCCGAAGGGACGCTGGTTCAGGATGCCGTAGACAGGAAGAGGATAGGTGTCTTGGATGCCGCTGGCCAGATCTCTTTCGCAGGCCACGCCGATGATTATTTCCGGTCTGATTTCTTTAACGATTCTCCGGGCGATCGTACCGCCTGTGGCCACGGCCAGCTTAACATGATATTCATCTACGAGATCCAACAGGTCTTTGATTTTACAGCGGCCACAGCGTTTGCAATTCTCCGTCTGGCCGGTGATCTTAACCGGACACTCATAGAATTGAAGACAGTGCGGCATAAGCAGGAGGAGTTTCTCCGGCGCCGTTTTTCGGCCTTCAGCCAGGACCAGTTGGTTGTTAATGCTGATAAATGATCTTTGAACTTCTTCTTTTTTGATCCCGGCCAGGCGTCCGGCCACGACCATCAGCGGAAAAATGACTTTTATCACCATCCCGCGCAATTTTTTGGAAAAAAATATATTTCGGCCAAGGACTACGGTAAAAAAAAGCAAAATGACCGAAATGAATATGGCCGTCAAGGCCGCGCCGAACACGGCAGCCAGGATCGCCGGAAGATATTGGTTGATGTTGCTCAGACCAACATACGGGACCCACCACAACGCCGCGGCCAGGACCGTTAAGACCACGCAAGTGAGGAATAGGAGGCCGAGAAAAACACGTTTTTGGGGGTATTCTTCCGTTCTGGTAACCATGATCAACTGCTTTCAAGGCTTGACGTAATTCGGGGTTTCCGAACCCCGCCCGGGCCATAACAGGCACTTTCATGATTGGCCGGACCGAAAGACTCAGCCGACAATCTGACCCGCCTGCAACTCCATGCCTTTGACGAATTCCTCTACCGGCAGCCTTTTGCGGCCTTCGAGTTGAAGTTCCTTGAGCAACAAGGCGCCGGCGGCGGTGGCGATTTTGAGGATTTGATCATTGATCTCGATGATTTCCCCTGGTTTGGCCTGATTATTCTCGGCCGCGGCGACATCAACGGAAAAGACCTTTAAGCGTTTGCCGTGCAAGAAAGAAAAAGTCCCGGGCCAGGGGTCCATGGCGCGAACCTGGCGGGCAAGATATTCGGCAGATTGGGTCCAATCGATCCGCCCATCTTCCTTGGTTAAGGTTCGAGCCATAGTGGCCAGTTTTTCGTTTTGGGGTTTGGGTTCGATTTCACCTTTTTCCATTCCATCGATGGTCTGCAATAGTAATTCCGCTCCCATCCTGGCCAGCCGCTCCGATAGAGCACCAGCCGTCTCCCCGTCGTTGATTCGGGTCTTTTTTTGCAGCAAGATAGCCCCGGTGTCAAGGCCCTTGTCCATAAGCATGGTGGTAACGCCGGTATAGTAATCGCCATTCAAGACAGCCCAGTTAATTGGGGCCGCCCCCCGCCATTTGGGGAGCAATGATGCATGAACGTTGATAACGCCCATGCGGGGGATTTCTAATACCTCCGGGGGCAAAATTTGGCCGAAGGCAACGACTACGATCAGGTCCGGGGCGAATTTTTTCATCTGCTCGATTGATTTTTCGTCCTTGATGGAGTCAATCTGAACGACGGGCACATTGTACTGCATGGACTTGACTTTTATCGGTGACAGCCCGATCGCCTGACCACGGCCGCTGGGCCGATCAGGCTGGGTTATGGCGACGGCAAGATTTTTTTTATTGGCTAGCGCCACGAAGGATGGCTCGGCGAACTCCGGTGTCCCCATGAAAACAATTTTAATTCCGTTCTGGCTCATCAGCTCTTTTCCTTTTCTTCTTTACGTTTGAGTTTTCTCTTGTAAAGGCTTCTTTTGAGCCCACTGAGGTAGTCTATGATCAACTTTCCATCGAGATGATCAATTTCATGCTGCAACAAGACAGCCGGAAACTCTTTTGCTTCAATGGTTACTTCCTTACCGTCCCGGGTAAGGGCCTTGACCCTGACTTGACCTTTGCGCTTGATCTCGACGTTTAGTTCCGGCGCGCTCAAGCAACCCTCCTCCATGCAAAATTCGCCTTCAGCGGCAATAATCTCCGGATTGATCAAGGCCATGGGGCTTCTTTCCGATTCATTGCGATTGGCGTCAAAAACAATCACCCGGCAAGATTGTCCAACCTGCGGCGCAGCCAGGCCGACTCCCGGCGCAGCATACATGGTCTCGATCATATCATCGATAAGCTGCAATAGTTCGGGATTAATCTCTTCAACCGGCTTGGCCGGCCGCTTCAGAATCGGGGCGGGGTATTTGAATATTTCCAGTACAGCCATTTGTCGCGTAAACTCCTGGACAGCGATATCGATATAAGGATAAGAGCAACCTGATTCAAGGCAGCCCATCTTGAACACAATCTGATAACCATATCACTTCTCGAAATCATGTTCAATGGTTATTTAGCCGGTCTACCGGAGAAAAGTAAAAATGATCATCCGTCCGGGCCCACGCGGCTTTCTCCTTTTAATCATTCAGGAACTTGTCTAACTAGAACTTTCAACGGATTAAGGTCAAAAGGTATCTTGGACGAGGCGGCTCCGGCCAGATAAGGGCCTTTTTTTAAAATGACCATCCGGCCTCGGGCTGGATCATCAACACACGCCACCATGCTGACCTTGTTCGGGATAGGCCCCAGTCCATTAGAACAACTGTCTCCGAGTTTGCGTCGGCATCTCCGCCCGGCCTCGACAGCGGCTTCAGAAGATGGAAATCGGGATAGAAAAATAGACATGTCTCCAGCGGGCAGGCTCAACTCAGCCGTGAATCCCGCACCCAGAGACGGGAGACCCCAGATGTTGTTTGGTAGATATTTGACTGACCGGGGCCGGACGGCCTGGAACCAGGCTGCCTCGCCAGGTAGGGAGGGATTCTCGGACAATTGCCCGGCAACCGTTCCGGCTATCTTTTCTAAGATCGCATGGTGGTCACCCTCACCCGAAGTTATAAAGACCCGGACAAAATATCGTCCCTTGACAAACGCGACGGTATTGCCGGTAACAGAGGATGCCGCGCCCATTTTCGAGGCCGGGCCCAAATTAGGGAAGAAGGTGGAGTAGATCGCCACGGCCTCCATAAAGCTGGTCATGAGGAAAATCTCCAGCGTGATAGTCCTTCTGCCGTCAGTCGAGATCAGGTCTCCCGCGGCCAGCAGCTTAAACCCGTGACGCACGAACACCTCGGCCCCACCATCCATGTATTCAAACAGCTTCTCTCCCGGCCAGACAGCCGGATCTTGCAAATACCTAAATCCGTCTATCGCAGCGGGGCCAGGCATCAACCGGATCAACCCGGCGGCTTCCGTCTCGGATCCTGCCCAAGCCGAAGGCCCCGGCCAGAGTGATACGACCAGCAAAATGAGCTTGACCAGCAGGCTGCCTAACCGGAACCATCGGCTCGATTCGGTCATGAGCCCGGATATGATCATATTATATACTGAGTGATTTGTCATCATGACCCGGCTAATATGATCGATGTATAATCAGGCCGGACATTGATACCGGCAGACCGCCTGAAATCACTTAAATTGAAGTCTCGGGGTGATAGAGGTTGATCAGCCGGCTTGATCGTTGATTCAATCCTATATCGCCTTGATAATAGGAGGAGGAAAGCAGTCACGTCAATGTTTTTTATCAACACATCGGAAAGATTTGGTTATCTGGAGAAACAGGAGACCGGTCCCCGGATATCGAATTACCGGCGCCGGCCATGGCCGGACCGGAAGACACTTTTTCTTTGCTTGACATTTTCTGAGTTCTTGAGATACTAACATGATAATTTTGGTTGAGATAGGTTTGCCGTCCACCGGATTTCGGCCGGTCAAACGGGCCTGAAGGATTTAAGCCTGGCCCGGTGTGTTGGAAAAACCGACGCCGATACCGATAACCTAGAAAGACATGACAATTTATTGAGTGCCTCGTTTATCTATGGATGATTTCTACCATTTAATGACATCAGAAGAACTTTGCGCCTTGATTGATCAATTCGGGCCGGTAGGAAAAGAGGCCGTTTCCCTAAAAGAAGCGCTGGGGCGGATCACCGCCGAAGAGATAACCTCTCCCCATGATCTGCCTGAATTCAATCGAGCCACCATGGACGGTTATGCTGTCCGGGCCAGAGATTCCTTTGGAGCCGCGGAAGCTGTTCCGGCATTGTTCAGCGTGGTCGGAGAAGTTCATATGGGCGCTCCGGCCGGAGTCGATGTGGGGGTT
>JADFYA010000206.1 GCA_015233285.1 Deltaproteobacteria bacterium
CGGCTCAACTGTAAATGGATTTTAGGCTGGCTGGGATCCAGGTCAACGGCCTGAAATAAGTCAGCGAGGGATTGTTCATACATGCCCAGTCTTTGATAGGCGACGCTCCGGTTTATTAAGGCCTCGACGTTATGATTAATTTCAAACGATTCGGAAAAGCAGGCAATGGCCAGTCCATAGTCTTCCGCTTTCAGGTAAGTAAGCCCCTGGGCGCAGCGGTTATCCGCATCTCTGGCGCCGGCTTGAACCGGACCAGAGGAGAAGACCAGGTAGCCTGCCAATAAGATTGGTATTATTATGATTCGTAATAGCCTCAAGATGTATTTCCTGTTTGATCGGCAGCTACGCGACTAATTGCCTTGCTTTTTATCCGAAGCCAGCAGCAAGAGCACCCCCATCAGCGGGGTCAACAATAAAGAAGCAAAAAAATAGCCCCAAAAGCCAAATTTTCGGTTCTCACCCAGAATTGCGATAATTATACTGGCCCCGACATATAAAATGACGAATTGCATAATCGTCCGCTCCTTGAAAAAAGGCTTATCGTCCCGGTATGTTGACTAAATCTCTTGTGGCGCCTGGGACGGGCAGTTATTACTTGGCTACGGGCGTGACGGTAGCCTGGGCTGGGGGGGAATTACCCGAGGCCGGCTTCGGAGAAGACTTGTCGCCCGAGGCTTGACCGCCGCCGTCAGCGTTCAAAATGAGAGGCAGGCCGTCTTTGCCACCGACAATAATGATTTTAGAATTAGGTGAATTGGCCAGATCGAGGGTCGCCTGAATCCCTTGCCACTTCAGTAGGTTGTCTGATAAACTTTCAGAGACGATACTCTGGTAAGTTTTGATTCCTTCGGCCTCAACTCGTTTTCTTTTGGCTTCCTGATTGGTTTTGAGCAGTCTGAATTCATATTCCAGGTATTGCTGTTGCTGCATCAGCTTGGCTTCGATGGCCTGGTTCAAGGCCTCGGGAAGTTTGATATATTCAATAATGATATCATCATAGATAATCGGGATGGTGTCATTTTGTTCCACCGTTTCGACCAGGACTTCGTCTTGAACCTTTTGAGATTGGGTGGTCCAAATTTCTTCGGGTTGATACCTGCCGATCACGGCGCGCACTGAAGAGATAACCACCGGGATAATTATTTTGTCCAGATAATTCGGACCAACCCTTTGATGGAGAATGGCCAGTTGGTTGTGGGCCGGATGGAACCGCACCGCTATTCCCGTCTTTATGATTAACCCATTGTTACTTAAAGCTGTAATGTCCAAACGATGATTTTGAAGTCTGACATTGTAGATGGTCATGGTATTCCAGGGGGCAACAATAAACAATCCTTCTGAAAATACCTTATCGGTTACGGTCCCTCCGGTGAATCTCCTGAAGAGGACACCCGCTTCACCCGAGTTGATGGTAATAAAGATCGACGGCGCCAGGTAGATTATCAAAAACAGGAGGAGAAACAAGATCAGGGACACCCGGGCTTGATATCGCCGTAATTTCTGTTTAAAAGTAGATTTATGTATGGTTTTTTCCATTGCTGACATGATGCGGTGCCTGTCCCCCTAAAAAAGAAGATGTCAAATTCAGCCAGGATCAGTCGTCAGTCGGGAGTACCCGACCACGGTTGTGGGTGGTTAGACAATGCTCAATGCAAAGTATTTCAGTCGACACGCAGAGGTCGATTTCATGGGGATCGAATTGGTCGTGCTCCAACCGGCAGAGGTCGTAGACCGCCGGACATTGCCGGACACAAGCAATGAAGGCTCCGGTGACGTTAAACATGGTCTCATTGACTGAGGGAGTATCCATAATTTTCATGATATAGTCTTCCTTGCATTGACGGCATTGAATGGCCGGTTGAAGCGTATCCTCAGCGCCTCCATGACCTGCAACAATGCAGGACAAGACTTCCCTGGTTATTCCGCGGGGCATTTTGCCGGTTTGGAGTGTGGACCTCATCTTTGCCAGGTATTGCTCGCGGCACTTATCCAGGCCGGGGTAGTTGGCCAGAGCATTATTAAAACATTCCGCTCTGGATCTGACGATGACCTCGAACTGATCTTTCACCTGGGGAGATCGGGGCTCTGTGCCTAAACCACCTTGGGCGGCGATGAGGGGCATGAGTTCAAAAGATAATTGTTTTTTCCCCTCGTCATTTCGGTTGCATCCGCCGGCAAGAAGCATCCCGCCGCAAGCCATTATTAGGATTAGTTTGGCCAGGACCAGATATTTGCCCGCCTTTTGATTAGACTTCGCCAACATGCATTAATTTCCCATATTCCATTTTTAGTACTCGGTTAGCGACGTCAAAGTAACGATCATCGTGGGTCACGGCGATGATGGTTTTTCCCTGGGCCTGCAATTCCTTCAGAAAGACTTCGTACAAATATTTTCTAAATATGGGGTCTTGATCCGCCGCGATTTCGTCAAACACAAATATCTCCCTATCCTCAAGATAGGAGGAGATGAGGGCGATTCTTTTTCTTTGACCGGTGGATAAATTGAGATTGGTGAATTCCCCATCGACAAATGATGTCTTGGCGCTTAGTTGCATCTGGGCCAACAAGTCCTCAATTTTGTCTTGATCAACTTCCTTGATTCCATACAATCGGTCAAAAAGATGAAAGTCGGCGAAAATGGCTGAAAAAAATTTCCGGTAATGGGCATAGTTGGTCATATCCACCAATGAGTTGTCAATCCGGATGGACCCGGTAAAAGGATAATACAGTCCGGTGATGGTCTTGAGCAGGGTCGATTTGCCGCTACCGTTACCGCCGACAATAAAGAGCATTTCGCCGGCCTGGATCGTCAAGTCAATCGGGCCGATGGCAAAAGCGTTCTGCCCATGAGCGTCGGCATAGCGGAAGACGACATCTTTCAAAACAATTTCTTTGAATGATTTCTTTTGGTTGATCCGGCTATCGGGTGAGGTGTGTTTGTTGTCGTCGGCCTCGTCTAAAAAGCTCTCAATTTGTTCGAGATTCTCAATGGCCATATCCGCCTTGGTAATAAACGGGATGGCTTCAACCACGTTGCCCAGCGATCCGATGATGAATAATATGATGGACGTAATATTGACGATCACCCCGGGCTTGGTCTGGCTTATTTGCGGCAAGAGAAAGATGATCGAGGCCATTAAAACATAGAAGAAGGTTTCGGCAAAGAGAGAATTGTTGACAAATTGCATCTCAATTTGGATTTTTAGCTCTTTGGTCAGGTTAGAGATGTTTTTAAGATAATTTTCAAACAAATCATCACTCCGCTCCCGGTTCATCTTGATTTCTTTGAAGCCGCCGAGTAAGTGATCCAGGGAATCAAAAAATTTTGTCTCTTTCTCAACAAAGTGGCGGAGGTTTTGATTGATCGAGCGTTGGTTGCTCAAATAAATGGCTACGGCACAGATAATTAAAACAACCGAGATAACGAAGGCAGGGGATGATAATATCCCGATATAGATAAAAGAAAACGTCAGCATGACCGTCGCTGAACAGGCCTGAACAAAATGTTTGGAGGCCTCAAAGATGATCTCGGTGTTTTCCACCAGGGTCGTCTGAATCTTCGATTTGCCGAAACTTTCAAATGAAATCAAGCTACAGCGCCGGATCTTGTCCGAGATTCTGATCCGGGTGTTGAAAATGACCTGCTGAACCAGTTCCACAGAATGGCCCAGGGAGTACTTCTTGGTATAGATAAAGGCGGCGATACACATCACAAAAAGAAGGAAGTATCTTAAATTCAACCCACCTTCCGGAAAATTGTTGGCCGCCCCGTTAATGATGACCATCACCAGACCCTGGGCCAAGCCGGCGATGGCCGCTACGGCCAAGACCCGGAGGCCGCCGAAATTGGATTCTTTCTTCATTAAAGAGACAAACTTAGAGTTCATTTATAGTCGTCCGAAATTGTAATGTGCCATTCCTCTGCCATTATATCTTGGCGGGTCTTTTGACCTCGAATATTTCGTTTAATATTCCAGATATTAGACCGGCATTATGGGCCAGATGATCGTTTTTCAGCATGTCCAGGTGATATCCGAAACCGGGGTAGCTTCGGAACTCGGCGGTGGTTGCGCCGGACCAGTCCTGGTTCAGGCTGCCGTCCGCTAAATCCTGCTGGTCGTGAACAGCCGTTATTAAATGGATATTGGCGTTTAACCTACCGGAATGATTAATCCCGGTCAGATAACTCAGGAATACTTCGGTCTGATGGATAATCTCCGCCCCGGCTACAGCCGAAGAAGGGGAAAGATCGCTTTTGTTCGGGCCGGGGGGACAATCCCTGGCCAGATTCGCATAATAATCTACCTCGGATGGATTCGGGTTCCGGTTCGCCTTGGATTCCCCTTGTCGCCGCCAACTGTCCAACAAGATGATATCAGTCACCTGCCGCCCCTGGCCGGTCATAAATTCAGCCAACTCAAGAGCCAGATTGCCGCCGGCGGAATAACCGAATAAAATTAGCGGACCGGAAGGTTGCCGGGCACGGATTGATTCGGCATATTGCTCCAGCCGATCTTCTTCAACCGCAAAATCGAAACTGCAAATGGAGTAGTCGGTCAGTCGCTCGGCCAGACCTTGGTAAACCACTCCATATCCTGGAAGTGGCGGGAAAAAGAAGACCCGGTGGGGTCGGTTGGGGTTGAACAAAATATGCGAAACGGCCGTCTGCTCCGATTGGGCCGGATGCAAATTTGAAATCTGCCGGGCCAGATTATGAATGGTCAGGGCCTGGAAAACAGCATTTAACTCCACTCCGACATCCAGGTCTTTCTTGATTTTGGAGACCAACCGAATGGCCTTGATGCTATGCCCGCCCAGATCAAAGAAGTTATCGTGAATTCCAATTTTCGGTCGGCCCAGCACCTCTTCCCAGATGGAGACCAGTTTCGCTTCCAGTTCATTCCCGGCCGGAACATATTGATGCTGTCTGGAATAGACGGCTGTCGGATCAGGCAAGGCTATTTTATCCACTTTTCCGTTGGTGGTCAATTGAATTCGTTCTAATGGGACGAAGTATGTGGGAATCATGTAATCAGGGAGAAATCTGCTAAGGTAACTACGTAATTCAATTACATCGAACTCCCGTCGGTAAACAAGGTAGGCCACCAGCTCTGCGGCTGTTCCCTGGAAACTCCGGGCCAAGACCACGGCCGCCTCAACATCCGGATGTTGCATCAGAGTATGTTCAATTTCGGCCAACTCAATCCTGAATCCTCTTATTTTGACCTGATCGTCTTTGCGCCCCAGGAATTCCAGGTGGCCGTCCGGCAACCATCGGCCCAGGTCTCCGGAGCGGTAAAGCTTCTCCCCTGGCCGGAAGGGATGATCAATAAATTTTTGAGCCGTGGTTTCAGGTTGGTTCAGGTAACCCTGAGCCAGTCCGTGTCCGGAAACGCAGATCTCCCCTGGAATGCCTTGAGGAGTCAGGTTCAGGGACTCGTCTAAGATGTAAACGGAGGTGTTGGCGATGGGCCGGCCGATGGGAATCCGGTTATCGTATAATCTGTCTGGATCGACCTGGTGAAAGGACACGCAGACAGACATTTCGGTGGGTCCGTAAGCATTAAAATATTGCTTGGTCCGGCTGTAATAAAGAGCATCACCGACTATGGCCGGTTCCCCCGCGGTAATGATGGTCTTAACCGGTCCCAATTTATGCCCTTCCAGCCCGGCCAGGTAAATGGGGGGGAACGTGATTACGGAGATCCGGTGTTTTTCCAGATAATCCAGAAACCGGTCGGGTCGGCTGATGGTGTCCTTGCTGATCAGGACCAGGGCTGCCCCGGCAAACAGGGCCATGAACACCTCGGATAGGGAGGCGTCAAAGCAAGGAGAGGCGAACTGGACTACCCGGTCCGAGTCGGTAACGCCAAACCCCCTGACCTGATCCAGGGACATATTTACAAAACCCTGGTGACCAATCATGACCCCTTTGGGTTTTCCGGTCGAGCCGCTGGTATAGATGACATAAGCCAGGTTCTGCGGAGTAATCCGACCGACGGGATTATCGGGCGACCGGCCGGCTAAAGGAGCCAGATCAATTACCTGGTCCACTGAGAACGAACTGCGAGGGGGGAGATACTTATCTTCAGTCAGCAACACCCGGCAGCCGCTGTCCTGGAGCATGTAGTTGATCCGCTCCTGGGGGTAACCGGGATCAATGGGTAAATAGGCCCCGCCGGCCTTAAGTATCCCCAAAAGCCCAATCACGGCCAAGAAAGACCGGTCGACCAGTAAACCGACCCGTTCTTCCGGTTGGATTCCCTGCCGGCTGATCAGGTACTGAGCCAGGTAATTGGCCCGCTCGTTGAGTTCGTGGTAGCTCATTTGTTCATCTTCAAAGATCAAGGCCGGTTGATCCGGGGTCCGGGCCGCCTGGGCTTCGAACAACCCGGTAATGGTTTTATCACTGGGGTAGGCCGCCTCGGTTCGATTGAACTCGACAAGCAACCGGTGTTTTTCCTCATTGGTCAGCATCTCCAGCCGGTTGACGGGAATGTTCGGGTCGGTCACCGTGGACCTGGCCAATTGTTCGAGATGCCCGGCCAGTCTTTGAATCTGGTCCGGGGAATAGACCCGCCCGTTATAGTTGAATTCAAAGCCCAGTTCCCGGTCCGGAGACACGGCGATCAAAAAGTCATAATTAGTCTGTTCAAATACCTCCACCTGGGAGATGGTCAACCCGGACAAGGGCATCTTGACCGATTCCAAAGGATAGTTTTCAAAAATCATGAGATGGTCGAACAGCCCTTGTTTCAAATGATGGTTGGCCTGGATCTCGGCCAGTGAGTAATAGTGGTGGGGACCACT
>JADFYA010000207.1 GCA_015233285.1 Deltaproteobacteria bacterium
GGTCGAAGAGATAGGGGTTGGGGAAAGAGTAGAGGAGAGTGTTGTTCCCGAACAGGCTGAATAAGCCCTCCTGGGTGGCCACGGCTGCGTGTTGATATGGGGTGTCTTGCGTCCGGACCAAATCAAATCCCGGAAAAGTCTGGGACCAGCGCTTATGGTCCAGGAAGTCGTAAGCTTGCCGGCCAAGTCCATAAGCCCCAAACCCGTAGGACAGGCTGATCAACCCCAGGCCGAGCGCCACCGCCTTCTTCCCCGGGACCATGGTCATGACCACGGCCAACATCAGCAGGGCATAAAAACCGCCGGTGATGGTCAAGGGGTCCACCCGACCAGCCAGGGCAAAGGTGAACAGGCCCAGCCCCAGGCCCGAACCCAGGGATTCAAGCAAAAATACTCTTCCCCCGGCCGTTTGCGCCTGGGCCTCCGACACGCTCCGGGCCGCCAGAAGGCCGGTGGCCGAAACAAAAACGGCCCCAACCACAGCCCCCACGGGCATGGTCAAGACCAGACTTCCCCAGCACAAAACAGGAAATGAAATCACTTCACCTGAGGTAAGATGCCACATCCAGCGAAACAGACTGCAAGCAGCGATCATCCCCCAGATCATTGGTCCGGCCAGGGCGGTCGCGGCTGCAAACATCCGGCCCATGGTCAGACGAGGTCCGATCAAAACCGGTCCCAGCTTCGCCCCGGCGCCCACTCCCAGCAGCCAACTGGCTAAAATAATTCCAATAACCAGTTCATTCCCGTAGAATGTGACCAGCAACTCACGCAGCAACAACACCTGCCCCACCAGAGCCAGGCCACCAAATATAACCAGCGAGGCCAAAAAGGCGGACACATTCATGCCGGGTTCCCAATTCTTGGATTCCTAAAGGCAAAACCGCACAGGACATGGAAAAAAGGAGCGCGCGGATTGTTATGAACATATCCCTCTAAAATCTCCGCGGCCTTGTCCTTTTTTCTGCATCCGGTGCGGTTTTACTGGCAAAATGGCTGAACGGGGCAAATTAGACCAGGTTCAGGCTGATGTCTGCGGCGGGCGCCGAGTGAGTCACAGCCCCGACGGAGATAAAATCAACACCGGTTTCAGCATAGCTTCGGACGGTATTCAGGTTGATGTTGCCCGAGACCTCCAGCGGCACGCCGCCGGCCGATTTAGCCGCCTGGATCACTTGATCCACCGTCATGTTATCCAGCATAATCACCTCGGCCCCAGCCGCGACCGCCGCGGCCAACTCCTCCAGATTCGTCACTTCCAC
The DNA here is from genome assembly GCA_015233285.1 of Deltaproteobacteria bacterium. The sequence goes on from JADFYA010000207.1 coordinate 1,263, forward strand.
TTCCACCCGGTGGAGATGAACCCGCTGGGCCAGGGCCTTGGCAATGGCTTGGGCCACGCCTCCCGCCGCCTTGATGTGATTATCTTTGATCAAGATGCCGTCAAAAAGCCCATACCGGTGATTTCGGCCGCCACCCATCCGGACGGCATATTTTTCTATGGCTCGCCAACCTGGGGTGGTTTTCCTGGTATCTACGATATGGACGGAAGTACCGGCCACGGCCTCAACATAAGCCCTGGTCAGGGTGGCTATCCCGGATAGTCGTTGCAAAAAATTTAGGGCGGTCCGTTCCGCGGTCAAGATGGAGTTCACCGGTCCGGATATTTCAGCCAAAAGCGCCCCGTTGGCCGCGTCCATCCCGTCCGTCAGGAATGACTTGAACACACACCGGTTATCCACGATTTCAAATACTCTGGCGCAGACGGGCAGGCCGGCCACGGTAAGAGATTGCTTTGTGGTGATTTCGGCCCGGCCGTAGAGGTCCGGAGGGACGGTCAAACGGGTGGTCTCATCCCCCACCCCGACGTCTTCGGCCAGGGCCTGGGTGATCAAGTTATCCACCTGGGGGATATTCATATTGGACACAATTTTCTCCATAGCATGTTCCGGCAAGGCGTCAAGTTGAAGGCAACCAGCAACAAGCGTGTTCAGCCCATGATCTGTTTGACCCGAATGACATTCTGCTTGACCTTGTCCATTTTGCCGCTCAATATGGTCATTTTTTCTTTTTCCTTGGCCACCACATCGCGAGGCGCTTTGGCCAGAAAATCTTCATTGGCCAATTTGCGGGAAGTAACGGAGATCTCTTTTTCCAGCTTGGTTTGCTCCTTGGTCAACCGAGCGATTTCATCCGCAAAGTCGATCAGACCTTTGAGTGGGACGAAAATTTCCACGTCCTCGAACACGGCGGTGGCTGAGGCATCAGGCTTAACCTCGCCTTCCGACATGACGACCAATTCTTCAGCCTTGGTTAACAGCTTCACCAACGAACTATTTAGATTTAGCGCCGTTTTTTGTGCATCCTTGGGAGCCATCACGTGGGCGGTGATCACAGCCCCTGGGGACACGTTCATTTCACCCCGAATGTTGCGAATACCTCCAATGATACCCATTAGAAACGTCATCGTTGTGTCCGCTTCAGGACGATCAAAACGGGCCTCAAACGTCGGATAGGAAGAGATCATGATGCTACCCTGGGTGCCGGGGAGTTTATGCCAGATCTCTTCAGTCACAAAAGGCATGAATGGATGGAGTAATTTCAAGATGTTTCTTAATGTATGGGTCAGGACGGCTCGAGTTTGGTTCTTGGCCCGCTCATCTTCTCCATAAAGAACAGGCTTGATCATTTCTATATACCAGTCACAGAATTCGTGCCAGGCGAATTGATAGATCGCTCCGGCCGCCTCATTAAATCGGTATTCATTCAGGCTATTGATCACTTCTTGGGTCACCCGGTTGACCCGGCTGAGGATCCATTGGTCCGCCAAAAGGCCGGACTCTTCCGGGGGCGGGGCCGTGGCCGGATCGAAATCGACGACGTTCATCATGGTCAGACGGGAAGCATTCCAAATTTTGTTAACAAAGTTACGGTACCCTTCCACCCGCTTTTCTGAGAGCCTGACATCCCGTCCTTGGGCCGCCAACGCAGCCAGGGTGAAGCGAAAAGCATCTGTGCCGAACTGTTCCATCATGACCAAAGGATCTATGACATTCCCCTTGGATTTACTCATTTTTTGGCCCTCTTCATCCCGGACCAAGGCATGGATGTAAACGTCCTTGAAAGGCACATCGCCCATAAAGTGCAGGCCCATCATCATCATCCGGGCCACCCAGAAAAACAAGATGTCAAAACCGGTGACCAGGGTGGAGGTGGGATAATAACGATTCAATTCCGGTGCCTGATCCGGCCAGCCCATGGTGGAAAAGGGCCACAAAGCGGAACTGAACCAGGTATCGAGCACATCGGTTTCCTGCCGCAGCCGCCGGCCACCGCATTTGGTGCATTCTTCGGGAGTTGTGCGAGCCACCGTGATTTCATGACACTCGTCGCAATACCAGGCAGGAATTCTATGGCCCCACCATATCTGCCGGGAAATACACCAGTCGCGGATATTGTTCATCCATTCGAAATAACTCTTCTCCCACACGGCCGGGATAATCTTGGTCTTGCCTTGGATAACGGCCTGGGAAGCCTCCTCAGCCAAAGGTGCGACCTTGACGAACCATTGCTTAGACAAAATGGGTTCGATCATAGTCTTACACCGGTAGCAGTGCCCTACGTTGTGATTGTAGGCTTCCTTTTTCTTGAACAAATTTTCCTTCTTAAGGTCTTCTAAGATGTTGGTTCGGCACTCGAATCGATCTTGTCCGGCATATTTTCCGGCTTGTTCACTCATCCGCCCCTGATCATCCATGACTCTGATCATGTCCAGTTTATGCTTTAGCCCAATCTCAAAGTCATTGAAATCATGGGCGGGGGTGATTTTGAGGGCCCCGGCGCCGAATTCGACATCAACATATTCATCAAAAATGATGGGCAATTTTCTTTTCAAAAGAGGCAGCAAGACGTGGGTTTCCGTCAAATTTTTGTGCCGGGGATCCTTCGGATTGACGGCTACCGCGGTGTCACCCAGCAATGTTTCCGGACGGGTGGTGGCCACCGTCAGACTACCTCCCCCATTGGCATAGGGATAGTTGATGTAGTACAAGGCCCCTTCTATCGTCTCGTGCTCCACCTCAAGATCGGCCAGGGCGGTTTGACATCTGGGACACCAATTGATGATATAGTCACCCCGATAGATCAATCCCTGTTCGTAAAGGGTGACAAATACTTCTTTAACCGCTTTTGATAGCCCCTCGTCCATGGTGAACCGGGTTCGGCTCCAGTCACAGGAGGCTCCAAGCCGCTTTAATTGATTCAGAATGATGCCGCCATATTTTTTCCGCCATTCCCAGACCCGTTCGATAAACCGTTCCCGGCCCAAAGCATGCCGGTCGGTGCCTTCCGAAGCCAGTTGCCGCTCCACTACGTTCTGGGTGGCAATTCCCGCATGATCCATCCCGGGCATCCACAGAACGTTATATCCCTGCATCCGTTTAAACCTGACCAGGATATCTTGCAACGTATTATTTAACGCATGACCCATGTGTAAGGTCCCAGTCACGTTGGGTGGAGGGATGACAATGGAATAGGCTTCGCCGGGATTCTCTACCTCGGCTCGAAACAAATGATTTTCTTCCCAGAAACGATACCACTTCTCTTCCACCAGGCTGGGTTCATAGCCCTTTGGCAATGCATCAATATTCATAAATGTGCACCTCTGGTTTGTTGCAGTCAGAGATCAGGAAACCTATCCCGTACTCCATAAAAAAAGGGGGATCGCCAGGCGCCCCCGTTTATCAAATAGTCTGCCGTCAGGTCAACCAGCGGAGTTAACCGCGGAGACTTCCGGCTTGAAAAATCTATGGTCCCAAAGCACCGGCAGGTACGGTCTCATCAGTCGCTCATTCTTCGATGGTCAAATCGCCCTTCAATTGTTCCACAGCAGAACCGATTATTCGTTCGGCAACTTCGACCATCACCTCTCTGGCGACTCTGGTCAGCGCCTCTTCGAAAGCTCTGGTGACTAATTCAGTGGTCATTTGTTGAGACAGGACGTTTTCAACGGCTTGGGTAACCAGACCGGCGATTCTATCTTCAGATATTTGGTCAACAATGATCGCGGCCAAAGTTTCCTCAAATTTAATTTGATCAATCGTGGCAGTAGGTTTGTCCACGTCTTTTTCCTGTGGTGCGGATTCGAACACAATCGCCTGTTCCATCGGTGGTACCGATTCAAGTTCCGGTTTCAAGGCCGGTTCTGGAGAAATTGCCGCCATGATTGGTTCGGGTTCTTGTTCCGGTTCCGGGTAAGCACTCGGGGGTTCCATCATTTCGGGCGTGAGCAATAGAATATCGCCAGCCTGAGCCACGTCCGAACCCGGTTCATCCAGCGGCTTCTCTGGCCCGGTCATCTGCTCCTCGTCTACCTGTTCATAGACTTGATCAACATCTGATGTGCCAGTGATATCAGCCTTTATGGCTTCCATAGTGTCTTCTTCCCAGAAGCTGGAAGATTCATGTTCACCAGGCGTGATATCATCATCTTTGATCTCTAATCCGTTTGGTGGTTCAACCGGTTCGGGCGGTTCATCGGCTGCAGCGTCATCGGTTACCGGGACGGGGGGCATCAGGTCTTCCACCAAGGACGCGGCCGCCAACCTTTCCGCACTCATATCAAAGCCGACTTCTGCCTGGCCGGAAGCACTTGAGTCGGCCGGTTCGGGCTCAGGTTGCTCCGGAAGTCGGAACATATCAGCGGTCGCGGCATCGAGTTCCTCGTCGCTGAGTTCCTTATCATCCCAAGATCCTTCCTCAGGCACGCTGGAATCGTCAGGCGTTGCGTCCGGTTCGAGTTGAAGAACAACTTCGTCCAAGTCCTCTTCATCAGCCGGTCCCGAACCAATTTCTTCTTCGCTTACGGTTAAAACCGACGGCCCGGTTGCCTCCGCCGCCGCCTCTTCTGAGGCCGTATAACCAATGGGCTCAGCCTCTTCTTCGGTCAGGACGGCCGGAAGTTCATCTTGAACATCTTGAACCGACAGGTCGTCTTCCGCCAGGCCGGTCAAAAGTTCCGTCTCATCCAGGGGCATAGATGGTTCCGTCTCCGGTTCGGTCAAGTCCAACGGCTCGTCCAGGAGTAACGGTTCCTCTTCATCGGTTGAGGTCTCATCTAACATCAGGCGGTCCAGGTCTTCAAAATCTTCGGAGGCGACTTCAGCTTCTTTCTCATCCAGGGTGGGTTGGTACACCTCGTCAGCCGGTGCCTCTTCGTCAGTAAAATCGGCTAATATATCATCGTCTTCTACAGAAGGTTCGGTATCTTCGGCGGCATCTAAAATCAAAGGCTCTTCTTCCTCGGGCAAGTCTTCTTCCAAAGTCAAATCGTCCAGGTCTTCCAGCTCATCAAAAGGAAGTCCGGCCTCTTTTTCTGCCAGGGTGGGCTGATCCGCACCAACGGAAAGAATATCATCGGCGCTGAAGTCAGATAGAACATCTTGATCTTCCGCCGACTGCCCGGCCTCCTCTTCCATCAAATCCAGGGGTTCGTCCGGCTCTAATAATCCTTCATCATCAACCAACACTTCATCGTCGGCTAATCCATCCAAGACGTGGACCTCGTCACTATCAGGCTCAGGCGCATCCTTAGAAAAATATAGGCGCTCGTCGTCGTCATCTATCATCTCATCATCGGCCAAATCGATCAGGACATGGACATCATCTTCTGAAGAGGACTTCCCGTTCTCATCCAGGGTAGATTGATCTTCACCCGCACCAAACAAGTCGTTGTCAGAGTCGAATAACAGGTCAATGTCGGCGGACAAAGATTCATTTTGCTCCGTCGCGGCCGGTGGTTCGTCGAGACCAAGGAGTAACTCATCGTCCTCCAGAGCATTCAGCTTTAAATCCTCGTCCCCAATTGATTCATCCAGGAGAAGA
>JADFYA010000208.1 GCA_015233285.1 Deltaproteobacteria bacterium
TTGGAGAGCGAATTGTTCGGTCACGAAAAAGGGGCCTTTACCGGGGCGCTGCGGACCAGAATCGGACGGTTTGAATTGGCTCATAAGGGAACAATTTTTTTAGACGAAATAGGCGACATGAGTCCCACCCTGCAGGTCAAGCTGCTGCGAGTGCTGCAGGAGCACAAATTTGAACGGATCGGGGGAGTCAAGACGATTGAGACAGACGCCCGGGTCATCGCGGCCACCCACCGCAACCTGGAGAAGTTGATCGCAGACGGGAGATTTAGGGAAGATTTATTTTATCGATTGAATGTCATTCCCATCCTCGTCCCTCCGCTGCGGGAAAGGAAATCTGATATCACCCTGATGACGGCGTACTTTCTTGACAGGTTCAATCGGGAGAAGAATCAGGCTGTGGAAGGGTTTTCAGATCAGACGATGGAGTGCTTCATCAACTATCACTGGCCGGGAAATGTTCGGGAACTGGAAAATATCATCGAACGTGTGGTGATTATTAAGGGCGAAGGAGTGATCGAACCGGCCGATCTCCCGGAAAACATCGCCGGCTGTCAGATTTCCGATTCCGCCTCGGCGGCTCCGCCGGCTCCCCGGCCGGTGGACGAAGACTTGAACTTCAACACTGCGGTAAGCGAATTTGAGAAGGAATTGATCCTCAGCGCACTTCACAGCACCAACTGGGTCAAAAATCAGGCGGCCAAGAAACTGAATATCAAACGAACCACTCTGGTGGAAAAGATGAAGAAGCTGAATCTGTCAAAAGATGACGATTAACCTCAGGACAATGACGTGACGTCAATTCCTTGACATCAATCCGGCTCTGACACGGCTGAAAAATAGGAACACTAGGCGGCTTTCGATGCCGCCCAAAAACCTTGATTACCTTAGTTACCAGGACGAATCAACCTCCGCTGGCAAATACGGCACGATGATTGCATAAGACAAGATCAATCCCTATTCACCCCAGCAGAGGTAATGACTATGAAACCAACAGATCAAAATAAATGGCTCAACTTCCTGACCCCGTGGGTAGTGATGTTCATTTTGGCGGTTCTTCCGTCTGGGGCGCAAGCCGAAAGCAATGTGGCGGTGAACAACATCCGGTTTCATGACCACGCCGGTTTTGTCCGGCTGGTTTTTGATCTCTCGGACCGGGCGCCGTACCAGGTGGAGGTTGATCACGTCAATAACGTGATTAAACTCAATTTCAAAAATGCCCGGTTTGTTCCGGGCCAACCCCGGATTGCCGTGAATCAGGGACCGGTTAAGGATATTCAGGTCACGTCCGGTCCCGATGGCCGGGTCCAGTTTCAAGTTGCGATGAAGGATAAGTCGTTTTCCGCGACCGACTACGCCCTGGCCGGACCTAATCGAGTGGTGGTGGATGTCAAGAAGTCGGCCCAGGCCGGGCCAGTCAAACCGGCCGAAGCCAAAGCTCCCATACGAGAAGACAAACCAAGAGCCGAACCAGTTAAATTTAGAAAAGAATCTAAGGTGTTAATGGAGATTGGACCCGGCGGTCAGGGCGAGAGTAAATCAAAAGACACTCTTCTCCCCTTGCAATTGAACCAGGCGTCCGCCCAATCAGCCGAACATGCGCCGGCCGAGTCAACGGGCGAGTCGGCCCCAGCGGTTGAAGCCAAACCCGAACCCCGCCTGGCGGCCAAGATTAAACCGGAAAAAGCCAACGGGAAGAAAAAGTCAAAGTCGGCCCAAATAGCCAGTTTGGATAGCCAACCAACCTCGGAAAAAGATGATGCCGAAGAGTCCGTCCACCCTGTTGTCCCCGTCATGCCGGCTTCGGATCGTCAATCGGCAAAATCGGCAGCCAGTTTAACGACCCAGGAAGCCGCTGCTGCCGACCAGGGAAATGAACAGGCCCTCCCATCTAATGTGGTCATAAAAAAGATCGGCCAGGCCGCCAGTCCGGCCACCTCACCGACGAACCGGGTAACCATTAAAATGGGCGAGAGGCCGCCGGCCGCCGCATCGACCGAAACCATCACCATCTCACCGACCAAGACGAAGGTCCTGCCTTCGATCGGTAAGAACACCCTGCAACCTGTGCCGGGCAAGGCGGAAGTGTCCAAAATCACCTTGTCCCCGACAGTGACGTCCCAGGCGGAGCTACCCAAGACCGAATCGTCCAAGATTGCTTTACCCAAGGCCGGGTTGCCCAAGGTAGACTTACCGAAACCCCTCACCTCCCGGGCCGAGTCGCCTCGGGTTGGTGAAAAGCCTGAGGCCGATGCCGGCACGGCCTTAGAAACAGTCAAGAAAACAGCGGCTACCCCTTTAACCGGCGGCGAAAACAAAATACTGGCCGATGCGGACAAGGCTTTTAACCAGAGACGTTATAAAGAAGCCAGGAATATGTATCAATCGTTCTTGTCTCAGTCTCCTCATTCTCCGGAAGCGGCCTATGCCGGATACCGGGTCGCCGACACCTTGTTTTTAGATAAAGATGTTCCTAAAGAAAAAAGGTATTTCGGGTCTATTGAAGCTTACAATGAAATGCTCAATTCGTACCCGGATTCTGCTGCAGCCCCCCGAGCCTTATTCAACTCGGGGGTCAGTTATTATAAAGTCCAATTTTTTAACGAAGCTAAGGACTACTTCAGCCGGCTCATCGCCACCTACCCTAATTCTCCCCATCTGGCTGATGCCGCCTTCTATCTCGGAGATTCTCTTTATAATATAGGAAGTTATAAAGAAGCACTGGAAGTTTTTAAATCTTTTATCGAAAGAAATCCTCAGAATCAATTTATTAAGCAGGCCATGTTCCGTCTGGGTGATTGTTATACGCGCCTTAAGGACTACGACAAAGCTGACGCCGCATTTCAAAACGCGTTAACAAGTTTCCCGGATTTAGCCAATCAGCCATACGATACCTTGACCAACCTCGGTCCTTTTTTGGAGGGACGAAAGGAGTATGCCAAGGCCCGGGAGACCTATTTTGAGCGGCTTAATGTCTATCAACAACGGGAAGACGATTTAGGCAGCTTGATGGAAAAAATCGGTGATACCTTCATGGCCCAAAAACGATACGACGAGGCCCTAAATATGTATTCCCAGGCCCTAACCCTGGCCCCATACACGGCGTCGGTGGACTCGATCAAGTTGAAAATGGCCGATCTGGGAACACAGACAAAAGGATTAGTGCACGCCACACCCAAGCTGGCTTACGATCCCTATGCCGAACCGGGCACCGCATACAAAGAAGCCTACCTAAAGGCCGGAGGAACCCCGGAAGGTCAGGCCATGGCCCTCAAGTACGCCCAAACGCTGATTAACCAGGGCAAGATAGTCGAGAGCTTAGAGCCGTTGGCGTTCGGTCCTACGGAAGTAGCCAAAGGTTCCCGGAGCCAGGCGGCGCAGCAGGCGAATATGTTATATGCCAAAAATATAAGACAACTGATGGACACCAGCTTTGAAAAAAATGATTTCGCCAGGGTGTCGGAATTGTATGACAAGTATTATGAGCCGATTTTAGGGAAGACTCGTGATCCGGCGCTGATTCTGCATCTGGCCGAAAGTAATGAGAGGGCTGGGCTGCTCAATGAGGCCATCGGCCTTTACAATCAAGCCCTGGAAGTCAACAAGGACCCTAACCTGGTTGACTTTTTGCGTTTTAAAATAGCCCAAATCACCCACCAGTCAGGCAACCAGGAAAAGGCGGTCCAACTGTTTTCCGAATTTGTCAAGACTTATAGAAAAAGCAAGTATTATCCGGACGCCGCGGCGCTGTTGGCTGAGTTATATTATATCAGGGGACAAAATGAGTCGGCGGTAACCATTTATTATGAAATGTTGGACTCGGAAAAAGGCCCGTCGGTCAAAAGGGCTCGGATAGAGTCACGGCTGGGTGATATATTCAAGAAGCTGAATCAATTGGGAAATGCGGCCAAGGGCTACCGCGACGCCATTTATGACTACCCTAATGATATTGAAAAACAAGAATTTATCAAAAGCAGTTGGTTTCGTCTGGGCGACGTATTGTATGAGCAGAAGAATTATCCGGGTGCATTCAAAGCTTATTCCGACGCGGTGGAGAAATTCCCGGAGGCCGATGACAGCCAGTGGGGCCGGTACATGATTTATCAAACCGCCCTAAAACTGGAGAAACCCGACAAAGCCAAGGTGGCCTTAGAGAGCCTGGAAAGCCATGCCAAAAAGGGCGGGGTTTGGCAAGACCTGAGCAAGGCGATGCAAGAATTTCAAAAGCAGGAAAAGAAACTAAACGATCTAAAACCCTAAGCCGGCGGCAATGTCTGGAACTCTTAACCTGATCACAATGACTCTCAACACCTATTTTATGCTTGTGTTGGATCATACATTATTTTAAACTAATAAATTGGTGCATCTGAGATTTGATCACATCCTCGTGACGGGATTAGTATGGCCTCCAAACTCTTAGTAATTGACGAAGATGAAAAAAACTTGCGTTTTCTTAAAGAAGCCTTAACCAAAGCCGGATTTGAGGTGGATTTAAGCACCGACGGGTTAAAGGCTCTGGACTCTATTCAGAGCAATTATTATGACGCGGTGTTTAGTGAGGTTGCGCTGCCCAACATGAGCGGGTTCGAGCTCTTGCGGCGGGTGGTGGCCGTTCATCCGGCTCTGCCTGTAATCCTCATGACCGGACGAGGCACGGTGGAGGGTGCGGTCACGGCGATGAAAGAAGGGGCCCGTGATTATTTATTAAAGCCGCTATCCCTGGAAGTCGTTTCGTTGATCACGGCCAAACTGATGGAGGAGAAGGCCGCCCAATCAAGCCTGGCCGCCAAGCTATCCACTAAACGCAGAGGCGAGAGACGCGAAATCATCACCCGTGACCAGGAAATACTGCGGTTGGTAGAGATAGTCAAGAGCATCGCGCCCAGTCAGGCCACCGTGCTTATATATGGAGAATCCGGAACAGGAAAGGAACTCTTTGCCCGGCTGATCCATGAAATGAGTCCCCGCCGGAGCAATCCCTTTGTGGCCGTGAATTGTGCCGCGATCCCCGAGAATCTGCTGGAAAGTGAGTTGTTCGGACATGAAAAGGGGGCCTTCACCGGCGCCGCAGTTAGAAAAATAGGCAAGTTTGAGATGGCGGAGAAAGGCACCATTCTGCTGGACGAAATAAGTGAAATGGATCTCTATCTCCAGGCTAAGCTGTTAAGGGTTTTACAAGAATACGAAGTGGATCGGGTTGGTGGACGGGAACCGATCCCGGTCGACGTCCGGGTGTTGGCCACGACGAACCAAGACCTGGCCAAGTTGGTCGAAGAGAAAAAATTCAGACAAGACCTCTATTATCGGCTTAACGTCATCCCGCTTCACATCCCCCCGCTCCGGAAAAGAAAAAACGATATTCCGGTGCTGGCCAATTATTTTCTAAAGAGATTCAGCACCAACTACCAGAAGAAGGTTTCCCGCATCTCCGAGCGGGCCATGCAGGCCCTGCTGAACCATCCCTGGCGGGGCAATATCCGCGAGATGGAAAACACCCTGGAACGGGCGACCCTGTTGGCCACCGGAGAGACGATAGAGCCGGAAAATCTGATCCTGTTCAACACCCCTATTCCTGCTCCCGGGATGGGACAGCCGTCGCCGGCCTTCCAGGCTCCGATAATAGAAACTCCGCCACCGGTGGAGGAAGAGGAAGAAGAAGCCACGCCTCCGCCGCCAATGGGTAAGTCCGGCAGAACCATTGAGGAAATGGAACGGGCCCTGATTTTCCAGACACTGGACGAAGTCAGCGGCAACAGAACTCATGCCGCCAAGATTCTGGGCATAAGTATCCGGACGCTGCGAAATAAGCTGGCCGAGTACAAAGAAAAGGAAGGACTGGGTTAGTCGTGTTGCGGGTTACGGGTTACGGGTTACGTGTTGCTGGTTGACGGCATTGGACGAGTTTCTATAAAATAGACTATTCAGATTAAGCCCCGACGGGGCGCTCTAGGTTAGCCCAGCGGCAACGCCCTGGGGAGGGTTTTGGGGGCCGGCCGGCCATCAGGCTTTCATGCGTGGTCTCCACCATGTCTCTATGTTTTTCTACACTTTTCTGCAGGTCTCCGCGGCATTCCCGCCTTTATCGGCATCTCTATAATATCCTCGGCACAGCTATGATTGACATTCCTGCGATCATTAGTTTCTAATTGCTCATTACCGGTTACTCGTCGCAGAAAACCAGCAACAAGCAACAAGTAACAAGCAACCATCCTCATCCTGGCCTCGATATTGCATAAAAATCCTCCAAAGACATCATTTGACGGGAGGACACACCATGATTCTATCCAAATTCGATGACCTTATAAATCTTGAGCGGAAAGCCATGGATTTTCGTAATCTGCGGCAAGACATCATCGCGTCGAACGTGGCTAACGTCAACACCCCCAACTACAATGCCTCCGGCATCAATTTCGAGACCAATCTTAAAGCCGCGGCGAAGTTAACTGACGATAGTCTGGAATTAAAAATGGCCGACACCAATCCCCGTCACCTGGCCCAGAAGACACCGACCATTGATGACGTCCAACCTCTGTGGCTCACCTGCCGGGATTTTTCGTTGCACAATGACCTGAATTCAGTTGATTTAGACCAGGAAATGGCTCGGATGAGCGAAAACAATATACTTTACGCGGCCGTGTCCGGTGTGATCAAGAAGCGGCTGGCCGGCATGAATGACCTCATTACCACCGTAAGCTCGAGG
>JADFYA010000209.1 GCA_015233285.1 Deltaproteobacteria bacterium
CATTGTCAGCGAAGTAAGCACTTTTCTTGACCAACGTTTATTACGATAACCGATGCTGCGCTGTCGTATTTCAAAAAAGGCCGCGGCATAGAACATATCTCAGCGCTGTTCCTTATAAATAGGTCTGATTTGACTAGCCAATAAGGTCTTGACAATCCAGCTCCAGCCCAGTATTAGTGTAGTAACTTTCTATCGCCGACATCTTGGAATTGAAATATGTCTCCTATCGTCAGCCTAACCATACTCAGCGACCCGATCCTGTTAAGAGTGGTCCGGGCCGTGGTCGATAGATTCGGAGATATAGTTCATTTTAATCAGAGTGAGTTGTATAAAATCAAACTGGCGTTAGACGAAGTCTGCACCAATGTCATCCGGCACAGCTACGATGGACACCACGATAAGCCGATTACCATCGACTTCCATGCTCATCCTGATCGGCTGGAAATCATCATCAAAGATCAGGGACGGCAACCAACTAAAATGGCCGTTATCAAAGAATTCGACCAGATGGATAAAACAACCCCCGGGGGCCTGGGGCTGCCTCTGATCAAAAGTTTAGTAGACTATTTTGAATTGTGTTTTCCTGCTGACGGCGGTAATATCAGCACGTTGGGCAAATATTTTACCGCCAGGGATTAGCGTTCCTCGGTACCTGTTGCATGTTACTGGTTGCATGTTACTGGTTTCAGATAATGGATTGAAAGTCAACATGCGGATATACCTATATAAACATTTAACATCAAACTAGTTACAAACACAAGCCGATCAGCAACAAGAAACGAGCAACGACCTAAGTGAAGTCAAAATTTTGACGGAATTGACGCCACGACGGAGAGACGTCCGGTCCGGCGAGGTTTAATCGTTGCTTCTATCTTTGCCGCCCTTGATCAGTCTATTGACTGCGTTCATGTGATCTTCAGTGGCGGACAACATGGCCACCTGGGAAGAAACATAGTCCATGTGCGATCTAAAACTGGAGGTCAAACCGTTCATTACCGCCCGTTTGCAGGCGCGTAGGGAAACTAACGGCCACTGGCTCATTTTTCCGGCCAGGGCCAAGGTTTCCGCCTCCAGATCGGCGTGGGCCGTAACCTTGTTCACCAATCCCAGACTCAGGGCCTCTGCCGGTTCAATCACATCCCCCGTGAGCAAAATCTCCATGGTCTTGGCCAACCCGACCAACCGGGGCAGAAGAAAAGCCCCCCCATCGCCCGGGGCCAGGCCGATCCTGACATAGGTAGCGCAAAGGTTGGCTCTCTCAGAAGCCACCCGCAGATCACACATTAAAGCCAGGTCCATGCCGCCGCCAAAGGCCGGGCCGTTAAGCATGGCCACAACCGGCTTGTCAATGTCTTCCAAGAGCAGCGGCACCCGCTGGACATGGTTCCAAAGGTAATCCTTCATTTGCCACGATTGCAGTTTGCCGCCGGCCATATCTTTAATGTTGCCTCCGGCGCAGAAGACATCACCCGCGCCGGTAAGGATAATCACCTTGATCTCAGGATCGTCTTTGGCATCCATGAGGGCCAGTTCCACGCTCTTAAGCATGGGTAAGGTGAAGGCGTTTTTTAGATCCGGCCGGTTAAGAGTGATGGTGGCTATGTGGTCCTGTTTTTGATATTTAATATCCTGAAATTCCATATAATCATTGCCTTTCCAAGGTAATCGGAGCTTGGCTTTTGCCATTTCAAAAAAAAGGATGAGACAAAGGTTTCGGAGAAGACGCAGAAACACCACGGGAGAAATCGGCCCATTTGACTGTGAGCCATCTCTTCGTCCGGCCTTTATCTTTAGTGTTCTCCAGGTTATGTTTTCAAAGAGGTGAGATTTCAATCCCCATCGGCTATAGCTAACAAAGGATTATAATTGATCTTCTTCTTCAATGACGATCTTAAGTTCTGAAATCCGGCCATGTCGGTATCGGGCATACACCGGCCGCGATGTCCCGGTCCCGCATTGGCCGATCAACCCCAGGCCGGAAGCTACACCGTGAGCCGCCAATTGACACGACCTGGTCTCCGGGTCGATGCGGTCCAGGCAGTCGTCAAAGGTGTCGAGGGTAAATTGCCGGCCGACAAAGGCCGGATCCATGATCATCACGTACCCCGATTGTAATTCCAACCGGCCTATTTGCCGCCACGTCGTATCATCCGCCATGCTGTTCCTCTGCTTCATTGAATTTGCTATCCGAATATGGCTTTCATTTTTTCTTGGAGGGTTTTTTGGGAAAAAGGCTTTACAATATATTGGGTAACCCCTTCTTGAATAGCCTGGACGATATTTTCCTTAAGCGCTTCGGCCGTAATCATCAAAAACGGGATATGACGCAGTGTCTCGTCGTCACGGACCTTTCTTAGGAGTTCCAAACCGTTCATGACGGGCATGTTCCAGTCGCAGATGATGAAGTCAAACTTCTTGGCCTTCAGTAACTTAAAGGCCGTAACTCCCTCCGGTGCGTCTTGGATGTTGCTATAGCCAAGCTTGCGGAGAAAAAGCGTAACAGTGAACCTGACATTTCGAGCATCATCGACTACCAGGATCCTGGCCGTTCGGTCTATCATAACTCCTCGCAGGTTGAAACAAAAGACTTTGGCTTGCGGCAACCGGGAGTGATCGGTTGACCAAATATATTTCTTAATGATGGAGCAGTGGATATTAGACCGGAAATCAGTATAGTGCAAGCGGACGCACGGGTCAACCAAAATCCAGGGCAACCTCATGAATTTAGTTTATAAGGGCGGCCGTAGCGGGCTTGAGCAAAGCTCTCCTTCCTCTAATCCGGGCAGAGCCTTCTACCCGATTGCCCATGGGGCGCTTCAATCCGCTTGACAAAACCTAGGGATTAAGATATCATGGTGTGAAATTAACACCTTTGAGCTAAGGCCGGCATGTTGCATCAATGATCACCAAACGGCCCAACTTATTTTCACCGTCTATTCCGGTGTCCAGGGTGATATGGCTGATAAAATTAACCCACCGGCTCTCCTGGGCCGCAACATAGGATTCATGCTCAAGTTCTACCGGAAAACCCTCCGGGTGCTGATGCTTGGCATGGTCTGCCTGGTCATATTAGACGGCATCGGGCCCCGCCCGGTCCATCCGGAGGGCGTCCCGTCTTCTTCACCTGGTGAGGCGGCCGTTACGCCATCCGCCCAGGCCGGCGATAACGATGACGATGGCCGAAGGAACCACAGGCAATCACCTTCTGCCGGCGCCGGCCCTCCTGATTCAGATTCTACCGAATCAGATAATCCATCCGGGGCTACGGCGACGCCCCATCCTCCAGCCAAGGAAACACCGGCCAAAGCAACCACGGACACCACGGCCATAACCGTCACCACCGGCACGACGGGGACTACCGGCACAACGGCTACAACCTCAACGACCGGCACGACTATTCCGGTCTTGTCCCCCATTACCGGCCCCTCTACTTCCCCGGCCTTTCCAGATACGCCTGTCATCGCCTTAAAAACAAACGCCGACCGCTTCGCCCCAGGTGACACGCTCAGAATGACCATCGACCTGATCAATGGAGCAAAGCTGCGTCGTGTCGATATTTTCGTTTATATCATCACGCCTAACGGCCTGGCCTACTCGCATGTGATTGGACAGGGTCTCATCCCGGCCAATGTTGACGACCTCCGGAATACCCTGATCTGTTCCATCAAAAACATGATTATAGTCCCGAGGCAACGTATAACCGATTATCTGCTTTTAGAGATCACCTTCCCTTCCGACGAACATCTATTTCCCCAAGGGACTTATTCCATCCATTGTTTCCTGGCCGAATCCGGGACCAACAACCAACTAAGTGAACTGGCCGGCCAGAAAGTGGAACTTCGGATGCCCTGATCAGGTAGTAGCCAATCCATCGATGATGACGATTATCAACATCCAACGGCCGGAGCCCTCCCCTATTTGTCCGCGTCCTTAAGGAGCTTGAAAAAAC
Organism: Deltaproteobacteria bacterium; assembly: GCA_015233285.1. The sequence continues at coordinate 3,950 of JADFYA010000209.1, forward strand.
TTCCTTTGTAGCCCATGGACAGCCGATCCTTAATTTCCCGGCCACGGTCGAGATTCATCATTATCCCGAATGCGGCCAGTTCAGAGGTCATTTTGGCCTGCCTTTCCTCTAACCGGCTGAGCGTGGACAGGTAGCCCCCTTTGAAAGTCTGCTCCACCGGCCGGTAATCAAAGGGGTTCTTATTCATAAGCAGGCAGAGATCGTTGCTGGGAAAAAAGCTATAATGAATGACCTCCGGGTGTTTTTTAAACAGATGTTGACTCACCTGGTAATACCTGGAAAAGCCGGCAGTTTTGATGTCTTGATAACTATTGAAGATGATCCCTTTCATCCGGGCGAACCCTGGATTTGGGGGTACATAAGGGAAGAAAGGATCGATGAGAAAGATCAACTCGGCTTTTTTTTCAATAGCTTTGCCCACGTTACTGGTCCGGGTGAAGCCGCCGTCCTCGTAATAGTCGCGGCCGATCCGGAGACTATCAAAGACGGGGTAAAAGGCAATAGAGGCGGCGATGGCGCTGGAAATGGGAATGTCGTCGTGACCTGACTCGCCAAAAAGGATATGCCGCCGGTTGTCCTGGTTGGTGGCGCCGATGTATAGCTCTTTGTTATGCTGTTCTCTGATCACCCTGAAATCGTCGTTATGTCCGGGTTCGTTGAAGATATCCCGAAGAATATTCTCCACGGCCTGGGTGTTCAAAAGAGGCGTGATCAAGTCTTGCAGGTGGCTGAAAAAGGGGGCCCAATAAATTGATTCCTTAAAAGCCATTAGCCGCTTAATATAGCGATAGAATATAGTTAGCTTGTAGGCTGCCTTTTCCATAAATGGTCCGACATTCAAATTTCTGAGCGCCCAGATGTCCAGGCCGGCGCCGCCCATGACCGCTTTCCCCCTTTTCCGGGATGGCCGAATCTCGTTTAAGGTGTATCCGTTGGCCAACAACCCGGCCATCATCGCTCCGGCTGAAATTCCAAAGAACATATCAAAATCGGTTACCGAGAAATTCTCCAGACAATCCTCCAGACACTGGAGAACTCCGGCCTCGAAATAGATACCTGTAATGCCGCCGCCGGCCAGACATAAGGCCTTTTTGCCCTTCCGCCGGTTAAGGAAGAATTCGGCGATCCGCTCCAGCAAGGCGACTACGACATCCTGATCCCCGGCAGACGGCCCCCACCCATCCAACCCGGCCGAGTCGACCAGGCAGGCGCCGACACGCAAGCGTCCCGCTTGAAAGACCACTTCGCCCAATCGGTTCAGATCCCGGTGCCCGGCCAAAATGAATATCCGGTTAAACGGATACCGTTTCTCCATGTCCTCTTCCAAGTCCAGGATACGCAATAACTCCCAGGCCATTTCAACCGCATCCGGTCCATGACCCGGCCCCACCCGCACATCAAGCACCAGCAGGTTATAATACCCCTCCTGCAGCGATTTGACCGCTTCTTCCACGGCATAAACGGGATGTACAAAAACGTCTAAACTATCGCCCCCGAACACATCCCGGCCCAACCGCTCCGACCATTCATACCCCGGAGTGTTGGCGCCACGGATCAAAAATTCTTTATAGCTCTTTTCGTCACGGCCAAAATACAGAACATTTTTGATTTGAATCACGTGATTATCCTCATCTCCGCCGAATCCATATGGATAGGCCTCGGTTCCAGAAGGTCGTCCAAAGGAGCCTGGATTTTTAATATCTTAACTGAAGTTCATAATAAATCAAGACGCCGTCTCTCATCAAGCGCTTTTTATGACCACACTGTAACCTTTTAGATAAAATCGGCGACTATCTTATTAGGAGCAGGAAGCCGGCCTTGATCCTGACCAGAGGAACTCTAATTCAAATATCCACTTAAGATAAAGGAGCATCATCATGAAACGGATCGTAACTATTGCCGTTATTCTAACTCTTGCTTTGCTCGGCACCATGCAACCGGCCAGAGCGTTTGGAAATATTGCCGACGGCCAGGCTGCCGGAATACTAAATACTTTGCTTCAGATTAACCTGACCGATGCTCAAAAGCACGCCATCGCGGTCATTTTGAAATCACACCAAGACCAGGCCGAAACGCTAATCGCCAACCTCCGCACCGCCGGACAGAACCTTCGCACCGTAGCCACCACTCCCAACATCACAGAGGCAGTAGTTCGGGATGCCTACCGGGCCGTAGCCGCGGCCGGCGAAGAGCTGGTCGTCCTTAAGGTCAAGGTGATGGCCGAAATAACCCCCACCCTGACTCAGGACCAGCAAAATGCACTGGCTCAGCTTAAGAAAGACCGCCAGGCAACGATGCAAAATCGGATCAGTCTAGGCAAAACCATAATTCAAGAATGGATTAACCTCCACAGCAAATAGGCCCATCAAACCGGGGGCGGGTATTAGCCCCCTGGTACTTTTTTAATACATGAGGTCATGCTTAACGTTGCCAATCCCTAACCTTTGTGATAAATTGATGTTAAGTTGGCGGTGTCTTGTCTCATCCCTAAAATGTGCACTAACTGGGAAAGGAACGTAATGAAAATGATCAAGGCCAGTGTCAAAAGCTTATTTATCCTTATCACTTTAGTTAGCTGGTGCATTGCCGTGACCGCCGGGCCGGCTCAAAGTCAGGCTCCCAAGGCAGACCCGGGTTCTAGCCCAAGAGGGGAAAATGCTTTGGAAAGACTTGACGCTGCAGTCAAATTAACCCCGGAGCAGAAAGCC
>JADFYA010000020.1:0-5210 GCA_015233285.1 Deltaproteobacteria bacterium
CGTAGACCGATTCATACCCAGCGACGATATAGGGCAGAAAGAAAGGAGCCAAATAGTTGGGCCCGGCATTCAGCAAGGCATTGCGCATTACGTCAGACAAAGAATACGGTCCATCTAATGGCGCGGCGGCGGAAACCTTGAATTCACCGACACAATTCATCTGAATTTCTTTAGCCGTGACCATGGTGGCATATCCCCCTTCGGAATAACCGATGAGAAAGATTCGGCCGTCCCAGGTGATGGCGTTCTGTTGAGTTTGAATAATGCTCCTGGCCGCTCTGATCAAATCGACGACGGAATAGGCCAAACTGGCATGGCAATAGGGTTGCGGATCGGTATTATCGCCCAGACCGGGGTAATCGGCAGCTACGGCGATGAATCCTGTGGCGGCGAATGCCGCGGCGATTCTCCCAGTCATATCTGGATCGTCAAATTCCGTGACGGAGGGCGGCTTATCCCTCGGCACCTGGGTGGGATGTTGAATGGAGATGATCGGCGCCGAGATGGAGTTGCCGGTCTTTGATTTCGGGATAACCAGCAACCCGGTGACGGTGATGCGCTGGCCGGCAGCGTTAATAGTGGTATAGGTCACCTTTTGGCCTTGCACATCTAACATGAACTCCGGGGCCAGTTGATTCCAGAGATAAGTCCAGGCCTCCAGCCAGGTACTGTATGCGCTGTCCTGGGCCTGATCTTGCCCGAGGTCATGCACCGGCCTTTGAAGTGCGGAGAGAAGATTTTGCGCCGGATGCGCATAGCTGAGTTCAACCTTAACCACGTTCCCCCTGACTGGGGTAGAATCATTAGAGCCACAGCCGATAAAGAAGGCCAATAAGGCCGCGGTTAATATAAGAACCGGCCAGCGTCGTTCCGTTATCTTCATATGTTCTCCTTATGTCTCTTGCAAGGTTTCAGTTGAATGCCGCCGATGAGCCGGTTGAGCAGTCGTCCAGCTCCCGTTTTTGTCAGAGTAAATGACTCGGAACGATCCGGCGGACCGGATTAAGTCAGATCTCCCTATTGGGGATTACCACGACTGCTTCACGCCGGACAAGTACGTCTCCAGCACCTTGATATTTATGATATCATTGGGGTCTGTAGTTCGGGGATTCTTTTCGAGAACCACAAAGTCGGCTAATTTTCCCACTTCCAAGCTGCCTAATTTGTCGTCGCTGAAAAGTTGATACGCGGCATCTAGAGTTACGGCCCGAATTGCCTCATCAACGGAGATGCGTTGATCCGGCCCAAGCACTTGTTGGGGTGAGGCCTGCCACAGCCGAGGCACGCCGTTGGTGATGTACCGGAGCGGTTCAAATGGCGACACCGGTGAGTCGCTGTGGAAAGCAAAACGGACCCCGCGCTGGCGCAGAGATCCGGTGGGGTCAATCCGCTGCGCCCGGGCCGGACCAATAATCTGGTTATTGAAGGCCGCCCCCCAGAAAAACACATGGCCAATAGTCATACTGGGGGTTATCCCCAATTGTTTGACCAGATCACACTGGGCGTCCGTGGTCACGGTAAAATGCTCAATTCGCAGGCGGCGGGTTTCGGGATGGGGATTTCCGGCGAGGAGCTGACTATAAATTCCCAGTACCTGGTTAATGGTCCGGTCACCATTGGCGTGGATCGAGACTTGCCAACCAGTGTCGAAGTACTTCTTGACTTGACTCAAGAAAGCAGCCGTATCCGGATAATCAAGCGAACCCGTGTTGCTCGTTCCGGCCGGATAGGTATAGGGTTGGTTGAGGGCGGCGGTCAGCCCTTGGGTCGAGCCGTCGGCAACATATTTGACCCCGACGTATCTTAATCGGTCATCCCCCTGATTCAGGGTCACTGGATTGGGGGTTGGAATTGAGGGACCGTAAAGGTAAGCCCGAATCCGAATCGGTGTCGTCGGGTCCGCGGCCAGGCCCTGGAGTAGATTACGCTCCAGGTCAAAACCCAGGGTTGGTCCGAGAGATATCTCGGCTGAGGTAGTAATCCCTTTAGCCGCCAGTTGCTTGGACAGTTTTTTCAAGGCCGCGGCGATATCGTTTTGTGAGGGTAACGGCATTTTGGCCTGAAAAGCCACAAAGGACGAGAGTTCCTGAAGCTCACCGGTCAAATTGCCGTTGGCGTCTTTGACATATTTCCCGCCTTCCGGGTCCGGAGTGCTGTTGGTGATCCCGGCCAGTTCAAAAGCCTTGTGGTTGACATAGGCGATGTGTCCGGATTGATTTAAAATAAATATCGGAACGGTGGCCGAAACCTGGTCTAATGTATTTGCGTCCAGAGCCGCCATGAAAGGAGTGGTCCGGGATGGATCCACCCCGAATCCGGTTAACCATCCACCTGGCGGAACATTGGGTAAGAGAGCCTTCAGCTTCTGAACGATCTGGTCAAGTGTGTCATAATTCGCCGTCCAGTTAGACAGATACGGGGTCAAAATGGTTTGGACCGCGGTACCTACGATATGGACATGGGGTTCCACAAATCCGGGCATCAGGGTGTGACCGGCCAGATCGACAATTTTGGTCCTGGCGCCAAGGGTGGAATCTTTGATCGTTTTTTCATCACCCACCGCCATGATCAGACCGTCCTTGACCGCAATGGCTTGAGCCTCAGGCATATCTGGATTTACAGTCACGATAGGTCCACCCGTGAAGATGGTATCGGCCTTGGGGGTGGTGCTGTTGCTTCCACAGCCGTGACTTAAAAAAACCAGAAAGATCATCATTACTAGAATAGGTGAAGATATATTTATCTTACCACCAGTAGTTATACTCCAAATCGAAACTTTCCCGGCCTGATTGGCCAGTTCCCCACAAATCCAACGATGTCCTTGCATATCATTTACTCCTCTCGTATAAAGATAACTAATGGATGGCATAATTCTGCAACTATGTCTAATTTTGGAGTATTATGTTTCTCTTTCTAAGTGACAGGAAGACCCGATGGTTATCACTCTGGGTCCACTCTATTTAGGAGAGCTTCCATACCAGAGACTGGCCGAGACAGCGCTGCTAAAAATATCTCAGGCTGGGACATAGTGACGGATGATGTTTTTCCCTTAATCTGAAGAACAAAGAAACGTTTTACCTGAACTCATTACTTAAAATTATTTTGTCGGCCTGTCCCATGCATTTAATTACTTTTAAACTTGGCCATGAAGATAAAGCGAGCCAGAATATTTAGATTCTGTGTGTTAGCTGGCTAAAAGCATCTTACCAAAGGCTACATACCTCTATATGTTGTATACTATTCAATTCAAAAGCTGCTAATGATGGTTTCAAAAGGATGATGAATAGCCCTGATGGCCTGTTAACGGATTTAGGGCTTGCCAGTCACTGGCAGAGGTCATAAGGTGAAATACCCATATGTAAGTTGGCTAGTTGATGCAAATTGGGGAACTGTTGGGGAGGGCGTATTAATCATAACCTATAAGTAAAACCCCATAGCTCTTAGGAGCTAAGAGGGCTGCCATGTTAACTGTCCTTCTGTCTCTCAGCGCCTCCTCCTCTGTCAACAAGGGTTATCTTGTACTGGAACATATTGCTTTTCCCAGGCTGACCAATAAGTCGGCGATTTACCTTCTGCTGAACGCAAGTAGTAATGTTTTCTGAGAGTTAATTACAATTAAAATTCTGGTTTGTCAACAGAATTTTTTCGTTTTGATCATTCTACTGATGTGTTCCGGATCTATTATTCAAAAAGCATAATTTATATTTTTAGTAACATATTTTTGATATTATAATTACTGGCCCACCTTAGCGCCAAATGTCACGGATTTTAACCTGGGCTTTACTCGGAATAATTCTAGGCCATTTTTCCTGGTTGGAATGGCCATTCTAGATCAAAGCCCTATGGCCAATAATTATCGAATAAAGGAGACATAGTCATATAGCAGGGCAACAGACCCTTTTTAAAACCTCAATAGGAGGAGCCTTGAAAGAAAATGATTGTGGTTGATTAGTCAAAATTCTAGAGTTTAGTGAATATTGTCAATTTGTTGAACATTATTTCCCAATTCTTTCCCTGGCCGGGTGGATCAGTTGAGCGGTCAGCTAGTTCACCTGAATAATGAAAAATTAGTTGAACGATGGAGAATGTGTGAAAATACCCTTAGAAAAATGCGACAGAGAGGTCAAGCACCTTATTTAATACTGCCAGGTTGCCGAAATATCCTATACCCCCTCCAAAAAATTTTAGAGCTGGAGCGGACTAAGATCATAAAAATCAAGGGCGCTAACGAAAATTACACCGACAAAAAACGAAGGAAAGAGCAAGAGATATCTTCCAACTCGAATCGAGATTGGAGGATATAGCGCCAAGCAAGAAGGACCATCACGTGGCTATTTACAATGGCGGGTCTATTTCGGAATGGTGGTTAAAGGAGTAAGGATCAGCAAATCCTTATATACATAATCCGTTACGGAAGCCAGGCGGAAAAGGGATACACCTATAGAGGAGGTAAAGGAAGAAGATCAAATTAGCAAGCCTGAGCCACTTAGAGACGCCTAGCGCATGGCGCAGAGATGTCGCCCGTCGCCCACAGAGTCTGGCAATATTTGCTAATCCGACAATTCCGGAACAAGGCTTCACATCACAGCCAGTCTCGAATAGCCATAGACGTTCAATCCGAGCGATCGCAAGTGAACAGAGCCATAGCCGAACTAACGGCCTTGGGGCTACTCACTACCTCGCCGATGCCAGGCTCAAACAGGCTGCTGTACGAAGCCCACAGAGAGCCTCAGCCGCACCAGCTGCAGCTAAGCCTGCCCGGAGTAGGGGTCGAAGACCCATCTGTGCGTGAACGCGCACAGGAGTATGTGCGTAAACGCGCACAGGAGTATGTGCGTAAACGCGCACACAAATCAGAAAATGGCGCTTCCAACCACCCGATAACGCCGAAGAAATCAAAGCCGCTACTTCCGCCTAAAAGCAAAAGAAAAACAAATGAAAATAAAAACATAAGCGAAGACAATGGACGAACAGAAAAACGAAGGCCGGACCACGAGACGTGGATGCACAAGGTAGGCATAGAACGAAGAACAGCAAACAGCATCAGATCACGTTACAGCATAGAGCAGGTCGAACACGTCAAACAAACATACCAGAGACAGTCGCAATCCGCCGCGGCCAAAGGGTCGCCGATCAACAACCCGGCCGGATACGTCATAAAGCTGTTTAGCGAGCTATTCGAATAGCACGACGCAGTCGCCGAATCTCCA
>JADFYA010000020.1:5248-9743 GCA_015233285.1 Deltaproteobacteria bacterium
CCAACGTACGCTGCCGAGCAGTCATGGCACCAGTCAGCGGCACAGTTGCCGTGGGCGTCCAAGCCGAGTTCAAGCTCGTACCCCACCCGCACGCTATCCATCATTGCGATGGCAGCCCGGAGCGACACAAACCGGCCCTGCCCTTCCACTGACACACCCGGCATACCACAAACGTCACAGCCTTCAAGTATTACTTTAAGTGAACGTACTCTCATCGCACCTCCTACTATCCCCATAGGAATTGGTGCCGAAGGCGGGATTAGCCCGGTAGGGCTTAACTTATTGAAATCATTACTTGTGAACTCGTGAAGAAGCGGCTTGGAAGTCGTAATCTGCAACCCCACCGCAACCAGTTTCCACGCCTTGCAAAGATAACGAAATTGGGCTATGATGACAATCAGAACATAACATAAACCGCTTGGACGGATAGGCCGGGAATAGCTACCCCGACCGACAAGGCCTGCATCCCGAGCAGGCTTTCCGTCCGACTCTTTCAATCGGGAACACATCTCGGGGATGTGACTATGCCGGAAGTCTGGGTTAAATGGCAAGACCTGCTAGATCAATGGGGAATTCCTTTCTTCAAATTAATAGAATACGTCAAGGAAGGCCTTAAGGTCACTGATTCCATTACCGGGAAAATTGTAACTGATATAGGAGTAAGCATCCGCCTGGTGCCTTATAGTCTTGACGAAATGAAGGATTCAATACGAGCGGTATATCCCGACATCGATGACGAAACCATTACCCAAAAAGCACTCAAGAGACTTACCCCCCCGCCTGGAGTCATTGACCCCCGCCGATATAAACCCGAAGTGACCTTCACCGACATGCAAGACCACACACTATATGATCGTACCTGCCCGAATGATGACGAAGGGAGAGAAAAATTTGTCAATCGTTATACCAGCTTTGTTTTTGATCAAGCCGAAGTTAACGAATTCGCACAAAACCACGGCCTGTCATTAATCGGGGAAGGACGACCCAAGGGTCTCATGCAGGATACAACTTCGCCCTTAAAGCACATTGAACAATCTATGACCAGTTTTGTTTTTCGACGACGGGACAGTGGCCGCTGGGAAATAGGCCACCCAGACCGGCCCGAGACCTTTGATCATCTAATTGGATTTATTTACATCGCCCACCTATTAGAACTTCCCGGTGAGAAAATTGACAGTACATATTTATTTAGGCTGGCCCACCCGTTACCGGCCGAAGAATACGAAATCTTAGAACAGCCAATAGAGAAAACCGACAAGCCGACCGTTGATGCTATCGTTAAAGGCCTGGCTGAGCTAGAAGGAGATAAGGAAGACTTGTTGGCCCGGCTATCCCCTGCCAATGTTGACGGCTCCGAAAACAAAGACGAGCTTGAGGATGCGCTTGAATCAGTTGAAGCGACAATTAAGCAATACAAAGATTATCTTTCTCGGACTACTTTCAAAGGAAAACCACAACGCGCCACCAGCACGGAGGCTCAAAGAAAGGCCATTCCGAAGGCAATTACAACGTCCCTCGAAAAAATCCACAAAGTTCTGCCCGAAATTAGGCCATATTTAAACAAAGAAGTCATCCGCACTGGCGGTCAATGCGAATATATCCCTTCGTCCAACCATCCTATCAACTGGGAACTATCCTGATTTAACATTATTTCCCCCTGCCACAAAAAATCTGTATCTTTTAAAACTACAATCATTTCAGGTAGTGCGCCCTCGGTTTGCCAATTTGCGCCCTGCCAGGGTGCGGATTGCGCCCTGATAGGTTCCACCTTCCTTTTCAGAAGAACAAACTTTTCTGACGAACAGGAGGGGTTATTGATGGAGCGACCATCAGAGGTAAAGGTAACTCGAATTGCTCGGGGGCTGCGTCTGATCGATGTCGAGCTGGCGACTGGCATTGGCTCGTCCACACTGTCCTTGATCGAGCGCGGGCTAAAGGTTCCGACGGCTGATCAAGTCAGGAGGCTTAACAAAATTTTGGGCCAACGGGTATATGATACCCGGATCGATCCGAACGGAGGGGCCGAATGACCAAAGAATGGTTTCGGGCAAAAGAAGCGGCGGCCTATAGTGGGGTTTCGAGTAGGACGTTGCGTGGTTGGCTGGCCAAAGGGCTGCGCCATAGCCGAGTTTCACGGGGGACGGTCTTGATCAAAAGAGAATGGATCGATGAATACTTGGGGAACTTCGAGCACCAGACTCACCGGGTTAACGAGATTGTTGAAGACGTTTTGTCGAAGATGACCGGGCGGAGGGGATCGTGTCAACGAAGCGGAGGGCAAGGACAATGACAAATAGACCTCTCACTGCCACCGCCACCATCGTGCCGCTGCGGACGGCCGATCTGGCGAAAGAATTTATCAAACCTAAACCACCCCTGGCCCCACCCAGCCAGGATGTTGGATTTACCGCCGAGGAGCTTGAAGAATTCGAGCGAGATCAAAAATCCAGAGCCGAAGAGGGTCGGCGAAAATTCCAGAAGTCGCCGGGGCCGAGTAAAGGGGATGATACACTGACCACTAAGCCTTTGCGCCCGGAACAGACCCAGCTCAAGGGCAATCTTTTGCAACCTCCGCCGTCACCAAATTTTGTGTGCCGAGACCTGTTGAGAGCGAACGACGTGGGATGCATAGTGGCCGTTGGAGGAACTGGGAAATCGTTCTTTGTATTTCAGCTTGCCTATCACTTAGCAGCCGGCCGTCCATATGGTCCGTTTGAACCAACGGGGAAGACGCCAACATTGGTGTTATTCGCAGAAGATTCTGCGGAAATAGTTAGAGAAAGGGCATGGGCAATTGGTGCTGGTGAGTATCCGGATGGGTTGTATGTGTCATCAATTGCAGGGGAAGTCGGCCCACTACTTGAGCTTGACGTTGCCGGGAACCCTGTTCCGAGCAAATGGTACCAATGGATCGAGCAAACCATCGAAAATCACCATGATATTCGTGTGTTGATTTTAGATCCGAAATCAAGAATTTATGGCATATCCGAAAACGATAACACCCACAACGTTATCTTCGTGACCTTGCTCGAAAAATTGGCCAAACGATACAATATAGCAATTTTGTTTACCCACCACACGTCCAAACTGAACGTAGATAAACCAACAACGGGGATGGCCCGAGGCGGCCTTGCGCTTGAAGACGCATGTAGATTCATGGCGGGAATGTCCGAGATGAGCGCAGAAGAGGGTCGGGGCCTGAACGTCGACAACAAGGATTATGTGGCTCTGAACATCTACAAACTCAATTATGCGAAAAAACCGCCGAAAACATATTTCCTTCGTAACACAGCCGGGACTCTATCGGCAACGGACATTCAATTGGATAGATATTGGGAACGCGGAAAAGTCTTGGCCGAAATTTTAGCGGCCGACGGGGGAGAATATTGTCGCCGAGACATTCTGAAGGAGCGAAGAGGGAAGGGAATTTTGGACGCTCTGGAGGACCACTTTTCACCGGGATGGAAAAAAGACGATTTTAACCCGGCCGTTGACGCCGGGATCAAGGCCAAGCTTCTGGTTGAGGAAGAAGTGGGGTTTCATGGGCGGAAGGTCATTCGGGTGGTCGCCACAGCCAAATGAAGCAGTGCGAATCCGGATTGTGGGATATCCGGACGAAACCGGATTTTTTCGCCGTCCGGATACTATATGGCTGAATAAGAAGGGAAAATGACCCGGACTAATCTGGGAGCCCAGTTCCATGCCCGTCCGGATTATAACATGCTGAAATAACTGTGCTGGACAGCCGGACGGTCTCCCTATAAAGAAATAAAAAAACCGTCCGGATCCGAGACGGCTTTTTATTCCATTTCCTTTGTGGACGGCAAATCATCCAAATGAACACTCAAAGCCTAAAATCCCTTTCCCTTATCCAGCAAATAGCCCCGGACCTTGGCATCAAGCTTAGGCGCACCGGCGCTTCGACCTGGTCCGGTGGTTGCCCGACAGAGCACCCGTCCGAATCTGGCCGATGTTTCGTGGTCGACGAAAAAACTCAGTTATTCCATTGTTTTTCGTGCGGTGTGTCTGGGGATGTCATTGCCCTGGTGCGGATGATCCTTGGCCTTAATTTTAAGTCCGCGGTTGGCTGGCTGGCGGATCGAGCCAATCTTGAATTGTCCGGAAACTGGAAATCCGGAAAATACCCGAAATCCGAAACCTGGAAAAATCCGGAAACGAAACCTGATCCGGATTATCCGATTTTGACCCGGCCGCCGGACCAGTGGAGTGGATGGGCGGATGGGATCGTTAATCAGGCTCACCGTAACTTGGTTTCGGATGCTGGCCAGAAGTTTCGGGGGTATTTGGAGCGCCGGGGAATCAATCAGAAATCAATAGAGCGGTTTAAGATCGGGTGTGTGGTCGAGAACCATTTCTTTAATCGGCTTGAAATAGGTCTTCCGCCGGATGAACGGAAGGTTTGTTTGCCGGGGAATTCCGTCGTTGTTCCTACCGTCCGGCAGATCGCTGGCCAAGACATCGTCTTCGGTATGAA
>JADFYA010000020.1:9759-18891 GCA_015233285.1 Deltaproteobacteria bacterium
CCGTCGGCTGGATACAGAGCAAATCAATCGTTTTGGAAAATACACGTCAATTAAATCAGCGACCACGATGGCCAGCATGGTTATCCCGGCGACCGGCGAATGTGCTGCTATCGTGCTGGTCGAGGGCGAGTTCGACGGAATCCTGATCAGTCAGATTGCCGGTGACCTGGTGAATGTGGTCGTCACCGGATCGGCGTCAAATCGGCCAGACTCTGAAGTTCTTTCTTTTATCCGGCAAGCATCGACGATTCTGGCCGCCTATGACGGTGATGATAGCGGAGACAAACACAGTTTTCATGGATGGATAGCGACGTTGCCCAACCCGACCCGGATATATCCGCCAAGGCTTGCTGATGGAAACTGGCCCAAAGATGTCACCGACTCATGGAAGGGGGGGTCGGACTTACGCCGATGGCTCAAGATGGGGATATGCATGGCCAATAAAGGCAGGGCGTCGGCCAACCCAAGGGTCAAACAGGTCACTGACGAGCCAAAACAGGTCACTACTTGGCAAAAAACCGTCAAACCTCACGTTGAAATTGTCGAACCTCGACCCGAGCTGTACACTTCGGATGACATAGTCGGCCAGAAGCTCGTCACAGCGGCCAAAGAGGTTTTCAACGTGGCCGAGGCCGGGCTTCCACCTCGTGGTCGTGGTGTTGTCAGCGGGCCACCCGAGCCGCTGATGACATCCGATGACTGGCGGCAGTATGATTCCCTGCCGGATCAGCGATACCGGTCGCTACCGGATGACCTTAGGCGCAAGATGCACCTTGGGCCAGGTGAGGCCGGATATGAACCGGCTTGGCCGTACGAAATTAAGCCAAGACCGGTTTTCCGGGCTGGTAGGGGTGAGATGTTGGGCCAGGATGACGAGCCGGATGCATGATAGCTTTTGGGGTTTTTATATCGACGGCCCTGTACACATCCGCCATATCAACTCAATCACCCCAAACCATTCAAATCTCTATAAGCACCAGCATCTTTATAGGAAAGGCCATTATGAACCAGGTGAAGGTGGTCAGCGCTATTTCGACTTGGCCGGATTTCCCCAGGGGCAATAAGCTACCGGGTAAGGGCAAAGTCAAATCCAAGAAAGTCAAGAAGGCCCGAACGGTGTCGGAAAAGCTTAGGGCGGTCGTTAATAACTGGGACCAGTTAAATTTGTGGGAGCGGCAGTTTGCCAAAGACATGGACCGTTTGGTTTATGTCGACCGGAAGTTAAGTCCGAAACAAGCGGAAAAATTGGATCAGATTTACCGAAAAGTCAGCGGATGATAACAAAAACATAGGAGGGTTAGCATGTTTCTGAAGATCAACCCATTATTTGAAGCGGCTGGTCCGGCCTTGAAGCCGGAAGAAATAGAGCAGTTAACTGCGAACATTTTGGAAGAGGGCTGTCGCGATCCGATCATCACCTGGCATGGGTTTATTGTGGACGGCCACAACCGCTACCGTATTTGCCAGGAACACCATATTCCGTTCAAGATCGTTGAGAAAGAGTTCCAAGACGAAGATGATGTTGAAATATGGATCACCAAGAATATCTTTGGCCAGCGGAATGTCTCCGATTACCAGCGAGGTGTTATGGCTTTGAGGCTGGAAAAGAAGATAGCTGAACGGGCGAAGAAGCGCCAAGGGACCAGGACAGACCTTTGTCAGAATTCTGACAAAGGTTTTGATCCAATCGACACTAAGAAAGAAATCGCCGAGATTGCCGGAATCAGCCACGACACCATCGCTAAAATCAAAAAAATCGAGGCCGGTGGGTCCGACGAACTTAAGCAAGCCGTCCGGGAAGAAAAGGTTTCAATCCACACAGCCGCTACCATAGCCAAGCTGCCCGAAGAGGTTCAGCGTGAAGTCATTCAGAAACCGAAGTCTGAGATTATCGAGACTGCTAAACAGGTGAATGTATTCAAGCATGATCTGATTGTGGCCACCGCTTCTGATGATGACCCTATTTCTCCATCCCCCGAGGTTGACCCCAGGCAGATCAGCTTGCCTTTGCAGAAGCCGACGCCGACACCACCACCGCAGCCTTCAAAACAAACCTTCAATGAGACCAATGACAATATCGAATGGGCGAAGTGGACTTGGAACCCGGTTACGGGTTGCTTGCATGGATGTAAATATTGCTATGCCCGAGACATTGCTAATCGATTTTTTGGCGAGCTAAAGTTTGCCCCCCATTTCTATCCTGCCAGGCTTTCTGCTCCAGCCAATACTCAAATCCCGGCTAAGAGGATCAAAGAGCCTGGGATTCAGAATGTTTTCGTTTGCTCAATGGCCGATCTTTTTGGCGACTGGATACCGCAGGAATGGATAGATCAGGTCATGGAGGTTTGCGATAAGAGCCGTCAATGGACCTACATATTTTTAACCAAGAATCCGAAGCGACTGCCGAGCATCAATTTCCCGCCCAACGCTTGGGTTGGGACAACCGTTGACACCCAGGCCCGTGTCGCTGGAGCCGTTGAAGCATTTAAGAGTGTCGAAGCAACAGTCAAATTCATGAGTTGTGAACCATTGATGAGCGAGCTTGAGTTTCCAAATGACGACATCAGCATGTTCGATTGGGTTATCGTCGGGGGACGAAGCAAGACCAGCGGGATGCCGGAGGGCCAGCCCGAAAGGTTTTGGGTGCAAAAATTGTTGAATAACGCCTGGGCAAATGAAGTATCTGTTTATGTGAAACCCAATTTAAGGGCCGGGGTGAAAGAATATCCAGGATAGAATTGAACCGGCGGCCTCAGAACCCGCCCTGAGTGTCAGGCCTGGCGTTTTACTGCGGTCTGGCCGGTGTGAGGCCCAGGGCAGGGTCAACGCCTTTGGGCGGGTAGATCGGGCTGCGAAAGGGTTTAGAATGTGCTTAGGCAGAGTTAATGCCAGATAAAGGCAATGTGTAATAATTACTCTCAACATTGAGAAAGGAGATTTTATGCCATATAATGTTGGTGATATGCAGTCAATCATTGGACAAGCAGGCGATCTTTTTGTTCATGCTAAAATAGAGGCGGCGGCAGGCAACTGGGTGGGATGTCGATTTGTTCTGGAAGAGTATTTCGCCCAGCACCCACAATTGGCCGAGGCAGATTATGCCAACGTAGATTACGGAGATGTCCTAGATCTATTCACTTTGCTGAGCGAAACCGGCTTATGCGATTCGCCTGACAACTCGGTCACCAGAAAGATATTCATATCTGTGTCCGCCCAGGCGATCCGAAGGGCGCCACAGGAAGTCAAGGACATGATGGACGCTAAGCTGATGGAACTTTGGCCTGATCTACGACAGCATGTTGTTGGATATGATGAAAACGATAAGCCCGTTTTCCACCTGACCGGCGCGGCTAAAGCCTTCGGTCTGACAGAAGATGAAATCATCGAGATTTTGAATCAAAGCGATTGGCCCGAAACCACCGTTCACTCGATTCAATGAAACTGCTGCCGGCAGACATTCACCAGGAGGTAATCGGCGCGGTCAGGAAGGGTTCCCAGGTGACTCTGCCGGCCGGAAGGGTTCCCATGACCCGGATACCCTGTAAGGGACCCCAAATATTCAACCAGTCCAAAATTGGATCGGTTGAACTCTCCACTCATTTTTTCCTTATCCGGCACTATGAC
This sequence comes from Deltaproteobacteria bacterium, assembly GCA_015233285.1. The sequence continues at coordinate 13,384 of JADFYA010000020.1, forward strand.
CACCCGGATCGGTGAGGCTCATTCAGGTTTGGCCGGGGGGGGACCCCAGTAACCCGATAGGTCATATCTACTATGTGCAGATTTGCACAGTCAAGGTTGGGCCGTCAACTATAAAATCTTTTAATAGTGAATGGCCTATGTCCGTGGAGAGAGCAACACTATATACACGTCACAGCGAACGCAGACCCCCGCGTCGAGTCGGGGTAGGGTTCCCTTCGGTCTGCCCGACCAGTCGGTCGGCCGGCAGCGGACCAGCCGACCCACAAGACCAGGCCCGAGCCAGACCCAAGGCGGCCAGACAGTCACCCAGGTCAGGTCGAATCACCACCACCGTCGTCAGGATCGGCAGCCCCCAGCAGGCCCGAGTTGGCCACAATCGGAGTACATATTGTCTTTAAACATCTAAAAGCAGCTATCATGCCACTATTAACTTGACAAACCCAAGTCTCTCCGCTATGATGGAATCAAGGATGAGGGAAGTCGAGAGCAACTAACACACCACACAATAGCAAGGGAGACGACGATGGAAAAAGAATACCAAATGGCGAGACGAGCATCAGAAATAGCTATCTCCAGGGCGGAGTGCTTCCCCTTCGGCGCTGACCGGCTTGTCTGGTCATTATCCCACTGTGATTTTCTCCGGGCCGCATGTTGTTTCGCACTGAACAACAAAACCGACGGGTTGCGTCACATCCAGACTGCACATAACCGGATTAACTCCGCGGGGCTATCACTCCACTAAATCACACGGGCCGGGGCGACCCGGCCATATATAAGGGGGAAAGACGATGATGACGACAGAGCAGATCAAGAGAGTTCAGAATAGCATCCGGCCGGCAATCGGCTACACTGCGGGATTGAGTAATGCCGGTGACTATTGGCGGCTTAGATGTGTCCCGGTCGGCGGTTCTTACCGTGACCACTTTGTCCTGGAAGTTGTTGACGCGGACGCGTGGGACATCACCAGCGTCGAGGGAATCGGCGAAGCTGAAATGAGCCGGGTAGTTGACGGCCTGGGCAAGCTGATCAACTAATCTAAGTCCGGCCGGGTTATGCCCGGCTTAATCGTAACATTCGCACGGATCGTAGTTAGACGTTAAAAAATACTTTGCAAATAAAGGCCAAATCTGATGTTGTCTTTGTTAGACAGTGTTACAAAATGAAACACTTAGGGCCGGGGGCTTGTTCCTTGGCCTTTTTTCTTTCAGGGGGGGGCAATTCGATTGAACCCCTTATCTGACCCAGGAGGTGAAACATGGAGTCGAAAACCTGTCAATCATGTTATGCGTTCAAAGTCAACCACTCGGCCGGTGTTTGTCAGAAATTCAAGCGCCCCGAAGGCCTTTCTCGATTCACCGGCTGGCCGAAGGTCGAGCTGAAGGCTTGTTGTTCCGAGTTCCGCCCGGCCGGGACTATGCCGGTGAAGGTGGAGATCATACCAAAGACGGCGATCATCACTTGTCCGCCGGCTGTTGTGTCTGACTTTGGCGTCACGGTTCGGAAGACCGGCAAAACCTACGGCGGCAGGCCCGAGTCTAATCTTGGGTTCAGGCGGTGATCTGACGATGAAGTAGGTACACGATCCTGAGTTTATGTACCTACACTCCGCCGATGACCTGAGCGGCGCTCAGTCAATTTTTATTCAATCTTTCCAGAGCACTGTCTGAATTCAGGCAACTGAGGAAAATTCCCCAAGGAGGTCGGAAATCCCGACCCCCTTTTTTTCATCATCATCCGCATGAGGTTTTACTCAAATTTGAGTAACAACAGACGGCCAAATTCGTGCAAGGCCACCAGAGGCGTCAGGACGCCGTTCTTAGCAGGCCATTGCCTTAGCGGTTAATCAACTATCTATGGCCAGGCTTTAAGTAGGCTGGATGAACCGCCAGCGGTCGCTAATGGCGGCCGATGATGACCGGGACTATGCGGTGCTGGCCGAGTCAAATTCGGACCCTTGACCAGCTGACCGGTCGATCCAGTCTTGGATTGTCCCCTTTGAACCTCCCGGCTCAATTTTCAGCCGTCCTCTTTGGACCTCGCCCGATGAACCTGGCCCCCCAATTCTGAGGAATCGACCTTGACCGTAATACGGAAAGATACGACCAGTAATACGGAATCATACGACTCGTATAAAACCGTATTACCGAATCATACGACTCGTATATGCGGACCGCGGGCCAACAGATTTTTTATCGGCCATGGCATTTTTTGCTGGACATTGACGGTCCACTATGGTAGGTCTAGCCCGCTTAGGACGCTGTCTCGTCAACGGCCAGCCACCCGATAGATTGGCTATTTCTATTTCCAGAAAAATTGACCGGCGTGTTGGAGAGTATACCTTTACGGTGACGCATGGACGGGTGTCTTACTGAGCACCTTAAGCGACGCTCGCTAACTTGCCGGTCTCGTGCTGTGGAGGAGAAAAATCATGGAGCGCGAGTCTGACATCTCGAAAGAAATTTCTAAAATCTCTGACGAATTCGCCAGGCAAATCGGTCAAGCGTCAGACGGCCTTTTCATCTTCGTCAAAGTGACAAGTGACATTGACTTTGACGCCGACAAATTAGACTGGATTAGCGACGTGTGCTATGAGAGCGCCATTAAGGCAAATGATCTGTTTCATGAATTGCTGGCAATAACTGCTGACCTGGTCAACGAGATGACCGGAAAAAAGATATTCTTTGGTGACGTGAGGGAATATAATAACCCGCATAGGGATTATTTCAAGATGCCGGGGGAAAAGGCGGAGGCCGAATAAAAGAAAGAATTGGCCAAGGTCAGATCGGCTTTTAAACTGAAATGAACATAGGTGTGGGGGGGGCACCGCCTGTGTTTATTAAGCATTTCCGTCAGTTAAACCAACAGAAACCATCAAAGCCCTGCCTGGTCCTCTTTGGCCGGGCAGTCTTTTTTTTGGCCTAAGCTTTATCAACTTCCTTGACTATCTTGGGTAAAAGCACTAACGTAATGTTGACATCATTTAGCTGTTAACATTAACGTAGGTACGATGAAAGGAGCCAAGGTGGTTAAAAAAACAGAGGGTGAGCGGATTAAGGCGTGGACAGACCGGCGGCTGGCCGGTGGGGGCAAGCGGGTAACGGTTCTTTTGGATGGTGAGGCCGTGGAGGCGATGGAGTCCTTGAGGTTGCGTAAAGAGTCAAATCACGACCTGGTGTGCAGGTTGCTCAAGGAGGCCCGGCAGGGTATCGGCAGTAACGTTGATGCTGTAACAAATCAGCAGATTTTGGATGAACTAATCCGCCTGCGGGATGTTGTAACCAGCAACGTTAATGTATCACCTGTATTTGAGTATAAATACAGCAACGTTAATGTACGACCTACTGAAAGCTATGGTTACAGCAACGTTGGTGCTGAAGGCCAGACTAACCTTGATGGGAATATTCCGACTGACGTTACTCACAACCTTTCTGGGCATGGCGTGAGCATTAACGTTGATGGTACACCTATAACAGAGGTATATGACAGTAACGTTGCTGTAGCACCTGGCCCTGACTATGAAACCATTAGCGTTGATGGTATGCCTACAATGAAGTCTGATACCAGTAACGTTAATGTATGTCTAACTGGCAAGTCGGCAACCATTAATGTTGATGGTGTACAAGCCCAGACCCAGGAGCCCGAGCCGACGCCACCGGTTCCCAAGGCTGAGGTTCATCCGGACCTGGCGGCAATCAGAGCCATGCAAGACACCGGGATCGAGTTCGGAGAGATTCACCAGGCCCTACGAGCTTGGGCGATCACCCAGAGGGAGCAGGAGACTCCGTTCTCAGCCCTGGCGAACATGGTCAATGCGGCCGGAATTGTCGCCAGGCGCGGCGGGGCATGGCTTCCGTCAACCGTTCACCGATTGATCGAGGATAAAAAGAAGGCGTAGATACCATACCCCGGAGGGACTATAAGCATGGAAGAATACCCGTCTGAATTAAGCAAGCTTTTTGACGAAATCAACGAAGCATTTGCGGCCAAGGATCGAGTCAAAAAACTTGAGGCCGAAGTGGCAAAGCTTAAACAAAAGTTGTCTGGAATTAAGGCACATCGGAAGCGAAAGCAAAGCGGGTGACCATGACCAATCTGCCCGCAACAAGTTCACCAAGGGAAAGAAAGCGAGGGACTTTATGGCCGTAAAAGTTCGAGAGAAACCGCCTGGGTCTGGTGTCTGGTGGGTGTTTATCGACCACCAGGGGAAACGGAAGGCCAAGAAGATCGGCAAGGACAAGAAGATAGCTCAGGATGTGGCCAAGAAGATTGAGGCCCAACTGACCTTGAACGATTGCAATCTGGTGGACAGAAAAGACAAGCCTAAGCTTCCGCTGTTCAAAGACTATGCCGACCAATGGCTAGAAGGATATATCAAGCACATGCGGCGGCAGTCGACCTATCGGCGTTACCGTGAGGTTTTAAGGATGTATGTTGTGCCGGTTATCGGGGCGATGGTTATTGATGAGATCAAGCGTGGGGACATCCGCAGCCTGCTATTGAGTCTTTTCCGAAGGGGCTTATCTCGGAGTACGGTTTGCCTGGTCAGGGACGTAACCAGCGGCGTCATGGGTTATGCCTTAGATGAAGAGTTGGTGGCGGTAAATCCGGTTGCCGGAATAACCAAGCGGCTGAACCTGGGGCGAGACCAGAAAATTCATATCAACCCACTTAACCATGACGAAGTGGAATTGTTCCTTGGAGCCTGTAGGGCTCATTATCTAGATCAATACCCTTTTTTCTTGTGCGCTTTCCGGACTGGAATGAGGCTAGGCGAGCTACTGGCCTTACGGTGGGGTGACATCGACTGGAACAGCAAGTTCATTGAAGTCGGCCGATCTTATAAGCTGGGGACTTTCACCCCGACCAAGACCGGCCGGACGCGCCGGGTAGACATGTCAGACGGCTTATCCCTACAACGACGTTTATCGTCTGAGGGCCATATTTCTCTTTCTATGTGACAGGTAAGCGCGGTGGTTGTTTAGCTGAATCCATTTGACCATGGTGAGGAGATATTCGATATCAAGAGTACGCATGGGCAGCACTGCCGTGAGTAAGATTCTAAGCTGCGACAGCGTAACTGATGGCGCTTTTTTTCCCCAATCTAATGCGTATATGCCAAAGAAAGAAGTGGGCCAACATGCAGGTGAGTATATGGTGATGCCACCCTGGAAATTTCCTCACTTCATAATGATCCATGCCCAATTCAGTCTTACACTCTTCAAAGCATTGTTCAATGGCCCAGCGTATGCCGCTTAACCAGACAAAAACAGCCAGTCTGGTGCTAACGGGTGCGTTGCTTATGTAGAATGAATATTCCGGCTTTTCTCCCAGGGTGCGCCTGATGATCAGCCAAACAGTCTTGCAAGGGAGGCCATCTCTGCTGAGTGTGATGCGCCGCTTGGTAAATTCATACGTGATTGGCCCCTTGGTTCCTTCAGAAACTGTCCGACGGTACCAGAAATATTTATTTATCCCTTTGGCCAACGTAGCGACTTCTGTGGGACTTTT
>JADFYA010000210.1 GCA_015233285.1 Deltaproteobacteria bacterium
CAAGTCGTGAGGGCTGGGTCGGGTCGGAATCAGAACAAAGTCCGCCAGCTTCACCACGGTGCGGATAGATTCGGTGATGGCCGGTGGCGTGTCGACGAAGGCATAGGTGAACCCCGCAGCATCCAGGAGGGCCAACTTGTCGGAAAGTTCTTTCAGGGTCACGGGAGCAAACTTGGGCGTATCGGCTGTGCGGCCATTCCACCACTCGGCCAGGGAAGCCTGGGGGTCGGTGTCGATCAGGACACAAGGGCCATCACCTGCTTTTTCGGCGGCAACGGCCAGGTGAGCGGCAAGGGTCGTTTTGCCCACCCCTCCCTTTTGGCTAGCAAGAACAATGGTTTTCATGTTCGCTCTTTCGTGCTTTATTGTTTTCGTTTTAGAAAGAAAGACAACTTCGACGTTTCCCAGCGAACAGATTATACAATAACGAAAAACAAAAAGCACGATTTATTTTACAACACGTTTTCTTGCTTTCTTCTTTTCTTCCTTTTATGGGCAACATCTCTTTTGTTTCCTCAGTCCCAGGACGGCATGAAGCAGCACAAATTTTTCGATCTTGGATTGGGGTGAGTAGTCTGAAGGTGCTCAAAGGAGGAATGATGCGAAACCACTCATCAGGGCAAGCAACGAGGGCCATGAGAATTGACCAGGCTGGAGGTGTTCGGGGCCAGCTCATTGACCACCCCCTGGGCCAGATAAATTGACCAGGGCGGGAAGAGCGACCGTCGCCGGAGGCGTCCGGTCAATTGTTCACCTGAAGAGAAAACCTTTGCTTTATCCAGCCCATTTATGACAAAGTGGGCCAGACTGGCGCTCGGCAAATCGCTCGACTCCTCCCTCACCCAAAACGTTTAGGGCTACCATCGCCGGGCGCCGGTCACTTCAAGCCGCCTCAAGAATGATCCTTTCTGCTCTTTATTCCTACTGCCAGCTATGACCTGAAAGGTCTAACTCATTGTTCCAATCGTCGGTACCCGGGTTATCCGATCAACCGTTAAGCTGACCGCCCCGTATTCCGTTTGGACCCGGCCGGTCAGAAGATGGGGCCGATCCATATCCAGGTATTGGCAAAATCGTTTAAAGGCCTTGGGGAAGAACACGGTTTCATAAATAGCCGTTTCGTCCTCGAAGGAGAAGAATTGCATCGGTTCCCCTTCCCGGGTAGCCACTTCTTTTCGGGAAATAGGCCAGCCTTTGACCGTGACCCGCCGGCCGTTTTTTCCGGCCAACTCGGCCGCAGGAGTAATGACCTGGCCACAACTCCTAAAGAATGATTCGAAGAGCTTCAACGGATGGACGGACAGGACAAACCCCAAAGTCTCCATCTCTTGAGCACATTTCCGGGCTAAAGATATATCGGGCAGAGGTGGGACTTGTGTCCGGGTCTGAGACCTAGTCAGGTGAAAAGAGGACTGCGGGGAACGGAGCGATTTTGATTTCATCTCCCGGCCCAGCCGGGCTTCTAAATACCATCTAACTTGAGGCCGATTAAAGCCATTCGCCAGGGAATCCAGGGCTCCGCTTTTAGACAATATCGAGATATTCTCGGGACAGAGCTTCACCCGCGCCATTACATCATCCAGGGCGGTGAACGGCCCCCGGCCGCCGCGTTCGGCTAAGATGGTTTCTATGATTTCCTGCCGAATACCTTTGAGTTGCTGCAGCCCCACCCGAATGGTCCGGTCCCGGCCCATATAAGCCCAATCACTGGCGTTGAGGTCCGGTCCCAAGACGGTCAGCCCCATCCGGCGGGCCTCCGAGATGTACGCCGAGGTGGTATAATATCCGCCCTGGTTGGAGATGACTGCGGCCATGAATTCCGCCGGATAATGGGCCTTCAAATAGGCGGACTTGAAGCTGACCAGGGCATAGGAGGCCGAATGGGGTTTACAGAAAGAGTACCCGGCAAATGAAATGATCATATCCCAGACCAGGGCCGCCACTTCAGTCGACACCTCCCGACCGGCGCATCCTGCAAAGAACCGGGCCCGGTACTGAGTCAGTTTTTCACTTCCTTTCTTGCTGAGCGTTTTCCTGAGTCCGTCCGCGGCCGCCCAATCGAATCCGGCCATGGCCATAGCCACCTTAACCACATCCTCTTGGTAGACCATGATCCCGTAGGTTTCGGAGAGCAACTTGGTCAGGCTGGGGTGCAAAGGGCGGTAGGGTGCGCCGTGCAACCGGCGGATGTAGTCATTGATATACCTGTTCGCCGCGGGCCGGATGATCGACGAATGAATCACCAGGTGTTCAAAATCACCCCGTCGGGTCTTTTGCTGCAATTGCCGCATGGCCGGGGATTCAACGTAAAATACCCCCATGGACTCGCCCCGGCTGAGCAGCCGTAACGTTGCGGGATCATCTAAAGGATTGAATCGGGCGTAGTCTATCTGGCGTCCCGTATGGACCGCCACCGCGGCCAGGGCGTCTCGAATCACGGCCAGGGAGCGGTTCCCCAACAGATCGATTTTGATCAGACCGGCCTCTTCCGCCTGATCTTTCTCCCACTGGATGATATTGACTCCCTTGGCGGCCCGTTGCATGGGCACGTGCAGCGAGATGCGCTCCGGAGCCAGGATGACCCCGCCGCAGTGTACCGATAGATGCCGGGGGAGACCGTCCAACCCGGCGGCCAACTGGAAAATTTCCGGCCAGGGCTGGGGCAATGAGAAATCCTGGAACTTCGGGTGGCTTTCGATCCGTTGATCAATCCCGTGAATCCCGATCCAGCCCAGGCGGTTGGTTACTTCTTTGATCCGGTTGGCCGGAAGGCCATAGACCTTGGCCACCTCCCGCACCGCCCCGCGGGCCTGAAACCCGATATGGTTGGCCACCATGGCCATTCGAGCCGGGCCGTAATGATCCCGTATCTCGGCTAACAGCCCATCCCGTTCATCCCAGGGAAAATCCACATCAATATCCGGGAAGTCCTGCCGCTGCGGATTTAAAAAGCGGCCGAACAGGAGGTTGTGCCGGATGGGGTCCACATGGGTGATCCCCAGCAGGTAACTGACCAGACTGGCCGCCGCACTGCCCCGACCGCAATGGATCAGGCGGCGTTTGACAATATCGGCCACGATCAGGAAATAATCCACAAACCCTTTGGACCGGATTAGGTCCATTTCTTCCGTTAGCCGTTTTTCGATATCGGGCCGAGTCCGGCCATACCGCCAGGCGATCCCCTCCCGGCACAGGGCCAGGAGCCGACTGAAATGATCCTCCGGCCGATCATCAAAGCACGGAAAAACCGGCTTGAAGTGGTCCCATTGGGAATGCAGGGTCCGAGCCAGGGTCACGGTATTGGCCATGGCTTCCGGACAATAGGGGAAATGCGCCCGCATGTCCTCCTCCGGTTGGAGCCACTGGCCGGGGTTGACGACGGCATCCGGGGATAAGGTGCTCAAGGTCCGGTTCAGGTCAATGGCCCGAACCAGCCGGTGCCGGGGGTAATCCTCGGGTCGGGCAAAATAGACCGCATTGGTCGCCACCGCCGGCAGACCCAAATCCCGAGACAAGCGCCAGGCTCGACGGCCGGATGGACCGGGAACTACTTCCACCCAGCATTCCGCCCGGGATCGGAGGGCCTGCAGGATCACGGGGTCATCACTCATGATGGCCAGGTGCTCCCGACATTCAGGGAACTCCGCCTTAAGGGAAAAATCGGGGACCAGATGCCGTCGAGTGATCAGCTCCGAGAGAATTTCATAACCGGCCTGCGTCTTGATCATGATCACCGCCGCCTCGGACGCGGTCTGGAGATAGGCCCCGACCAGCGGGGTCAGACCGTGGGCTTTGGCCGCGGCCAGGAAATTGATCAGACCGTAAAATCCGTTGGTGTCGGTCAGGGCCAGATGAGTGGCCCCGTTCTCAACCGCGGTCCGGCACAGTTCGGCTACGGAACTTACGCCCCACATCAGCGAGTAACCAGAGTGAACATGTAAGTGGATAAAGGACATGGTGGCCTGTGGGTCATTGGGGGTTACATGGTGCGTCCCCAGGTGAGAGCCTGCGACCCGAACCGGACCCTGACGGTATCCACGGCTTGCTGGAGTTGTTCGGCGCGACGCAGGCCGGTTTCTTCCCAGGGGAACAGCGAGAGTTGCCGGACCGGCATGGTCAGGTCCCACATGGTCAAGATCAGGCGGCGCACGGCCATCCGTCTCTGGAGAAGATGGTCCAGGGCTGGCTGTAAGGCTCGAAACAGCATCAGATCGAGATTGGATGCGCTCCCGGGAAACCGACCCTGCCGATGGTCTATGCGGCCGTCGGCGTACCGCCATTCCAAATCAAACCGGCCGGGGTAACGATTGTGGCGGCGGAGGCTCCATCCCGCTTCTTCCACCAGCCGAAACAAGGCGGCTGACAATTCTCTCTTATCGATTTCATCCCGGTCCAGGTTTCGGACAAACCGCAATCGAGGCACGGTCTGGAACGGCAGAACCGAAGAAACATCCTCACCCCGCGCTAACCCGGCCAACTGGACGCCCAGGCGCCCAAACACTTCGGTTAAGGCCTCCACGTTTAAAGCGGCCAGTTGCCCTACCCGCTGGATATTGAAATCGGCTAAGGCGGCCATAGTCTTGGGGCCGACTCCCGGTATGCTGACGACCGGCAGAGGATCGAGAAAGGTGGGCTCGCCGCCCGGAAAAATACGGCACAACTCGCCTGGAGCCATAAACTGAGCGGCCACCTGACTGATCAATTTGTTACCCGCCAGACCCAACTGGCCGCGTAATTGTCGGCGGTCCCACAATTCCCGTTCTAAGCGGCAGGCGGCGTCCGCGGCATGACCCCATAACCGTTCCGTCCCGGTAAAATCGACAAAATACCGCCCCGGCCGTGTTCCCTCCACCAAAGGTGAGAACAGGTACAGGTCTTTTAAGATGCCCTGGTGGTGCTGATTATAGAAGAAGGCGTCAGGTGGGGTGACGATCAAACGCCGACACCGCTGCCGGGCCAAACTGACCGGCATCCCGGCCTGAATTCCCTCTTTCCGGGCCGGGCCATTGGTTCCCTGGATGACCGACCGGGCATTCTGTTCGGCGATGGCCACCGGCTTGCCTTTGAATTCCGGCCGCCGCAATTCTTCTAACGATGCGGCGAAATCAGGTAGATGCACATGGACGATAGACCGGATCATGAGCACCTCTGCGTTCTCTGTTTGTTCTCTGCGTTGTGCTTTTAGGAATTGTGGTGGAATGGGCTGGAAAAAGGCGCCCGATAATGGCGCAACAGCCCGACCACCAGACCAATAATGGTCACATCTGCTTCCGGTTTGAACAGAGGTTTCATTTTTCTGTTGGCCGGTCTTAGTTCGATTTGGTCTTCCTGCCGGTAGTACTTTTTAACCGTGGCCTCACCATCCACCATGGCCACCACGGTTTGACCGTTGTCGGCATGATTTTGTTTGGTGATGATCAAGATATCACCGTCTTTGATGCCTTCATCGATCATGGAGTCGCCGCGGACTCTGAGTGCAAAATTGAGTCCACCGCCTAAGAAGGTTTCCGGGACCTCGATGGATTCCGGGATTTCCGGGGCCTCGATGGGCGTACCCGCTGCCACCACACCCAGAAAAGGAATCGACACCGCACCCAGCTTGAGCGGGACCAGTTCTAAGACGCGCTTCTGATTGCCCCAGGGACTGGCCAGGTAACCGCGACGTTCCAATTGCTTTAGATGCTTGTATACGGAGTTCAATGACTTATACCCTAAATTTTGTCGTATCTCTTCATATGACGGGGTGTATCCGTGTCGTTTGATGTAGTCCTGCAAAAAACGGTAAACAGTTTCTTGGGCCGGGGTGAGTCCTTGGGGGGATTGAGACATTCTTCGATCCTCCATGAGCCTGGCTGATTACTCGTTGCACGTTGTTGTCAAGAAATAACAACCGACTTTCATGAAGGCAATTATGATCGTGTCGGGTTAAATAGCCGGATGGTGCTGTCAGGCAACCACTGACAGTATAGGTGAATAAAAGGTGAAAGTCAAGCAGAAAGCTGTCCGGGCTGGAAAGAGCAAAGAATAGACTGGCGGGGGCCATCAGGAGGGACGGGGCAGGCTGTCTAAGAATTTTTTGGACAGGAGTTGGGCGATGATCGGGGCGTTACCCCCGGCGCGATTGTTGACCGAGACATTGACCTGGCAGCCCTGGTCTATGACGGTGCGCATGATCGTGACCGTATCGTCCAGCATCCGAGGGCTGAGCAGACCGTCAACCATCTTGTCAAACGGAAAAGTCTTCAGGTAGGCGTCTTCGTATTTCATTTTCGGCGGAGTCAACAACCGGATGAGACATTGCCGTCCGGAGTTCATAACCCAGCCCCGGCCCAGAGAAAACTGCCGGGAAAGTGGCGGCAGCCAGGTCCAATGGGATAGCACCTGGCCCAGACCATGCTTTTCGAGCAGATCGAAATAGGGCGGTGAGAGAAACGACTCTGTTCTGATCTCCACATGATAGCGATCATCCGGTGGAATTTGGGTAAAAAAATCATCGAGCCGGGCGCAGAATTCCGCAGCCGGGAAGCGGTCCTTTTGGGCCTGGTATTCCTGTTCAAAGACGAACCCCTGAAGGTATCCCCCAAGTAGGTCAGCAGCCGGTCGGTAGAACCGGCGGATAAACATGTCTGGATTCAGGTAATCGGGATTATCAATAT
>JADFYA010000211.1 GCA_015233285.1 Deltaproteobacteria bacterium
GGCAGTCCAGGTTGGCTATGTGGGCCGCTTGTTCTTTCGGCATATCTTCCAACCGGGCCATGCTCTTTCCTTTCGGGTTAAGAATAATCCACAGATTTAACAGATTAACGCAGATGAAAAAAAGAGTTACAGCGCGTGCAATCATCGGAGCAGCGAGAAAGTGTACCGGCAATATTGAACGCTGACTTTTGCTGAACTTTGGCCGACCGAGGCCTGGATGCAAGCCTTAGGACGCAAGCGTTTTGTCTTTTTTATCTGCGCAAATCTGCGTAATCTGCGGATTAAATCATGGCCTTTGACACTAATCGCTTAGCTAACTCGTCGAACTCAGGTTGTGGTTAATCACCTTCATCGCCTGCCGGCAAATGTGTTCGACGGTAAACCCATATTCGGCCATAACCACATCGCCCGGGGCGGATGCGCCAAAGCGGTCCACGCCCACAACTTCTATCCCCGGCCCCACATACGGTTTCCAGCCCAGCGAGACACCGGCTTCCACGGCCAGGATAGGAATTCCCTCGGGAAATATCTGCTCGCTGTACCCGGCCGGCTGAGCCTGAAACAGGTTCCAGCCAGGCAGGCTGACCACTCTGGCCGACACTCCTTGATCGCTCAGACTGACTCGGGCGGCCAGGGCCGGATGAACTTCCGATCCGGTGGCGACCAGCACCAGATCCGGCTTACGTCCGTCCGGTCCGTCGGCCAGGATATAGCCCCCGCGGGGAAGTCCGTCCGGGATTTGAGGATAGGTCTCCAGATCCAGGACCGGTAATTTTTGTCTGGTTAAGGCCAGGGCCACCGGACCCTGTTGTTCAACGGCAACTTTCCATGCCGCCACAGTCTCGTTGGCGTCAGCCGGCCTGATGACCAGAAGATTAGGGATCCCCCTGAGCCCGAGGAGTTGTTCCACCGGCTGGTGGGTCGGGCCGTCCTCGCCCAGGCCGATACTGTCGTGAGTAAACACGTAAATAACGTGGAGCCGGCTGAGCGCGGCCAGCCGCATGGGCGGACGCATATAATCGCTGAAAATCAGGAAGGTGGCCCCATAAGGAATAAAGCCGCCATGGAGGGCCAGGCCGTTGAGAATGCTGCCCATGGCATGTTCCCGCACCCCAAAATGGATGTTGCGTCCGGCCGGATTATCCGGTCCAAATTCGCCGGCATCGTCGATCAAGGTTACGGTGCTAGGGGCCAGATCAGCGGACCCGCCCATAAGCTCCGGGACACGACGAGCGATGGCATTCAAAGCTTTTCCCGATGCCGTCCGGGTGGCCAACAGCCCTGAGCCGGCCGCGAATCTCGGCAAATCAACATCCCAGTTTTGAGGTAATCGGCCCTCCCGGAGCCGCTGGAATTCGGCCGCAATATCCGGAAATTTGGCGGCATATTCCTGGAAAAGCGCAGACCAGGCCTGTTGTTGGGCCTGGCCACGGGTCCCGACCCGGCGAAGATGCGTCAGGGCCTCGGCCGGGATATGAAAAGCCGGTTCTTCCGGCCACCCCAGGTTCTTCTTAGTTAAGCGCAGTTCCTCCTGACCCAATGGCTCCCCATGCGCGGCCGCGGTATCTTGCTTGTTCGGGCTACCGTACCCCAGGTGCGTCAGGGCGGAAATAAAGGAAGGCCGATCCGTCACCCGACGGGCCTCTTGAATCGCCGCATCCAGGGCCGCCACATCATTTCCGTCGGCCACATCTTGAACATGCCAGCCCAGGGCGGCGAACCGGGCCGTCCGGTCTTCGCTGAATGTAAGCCGGGTAGCCCCTTCTATGGTCATGTGATTATTATCATAGAACACGATCAGTTTGCCCAGCCGCAAGTGTCCGGCCAGAGACGCGGCTTCATAGGACACGCCCTCCATGAGATCGCCATCGCTGGCCACGGCATAGGTGAAGTGGTCAACAATGTTATATCCGGGTCGATTGAATCGCGCTGCCAGGGCCGCCTCAGCCGCGGCCATCCCCACCGCATTGGCTAATCCCTGGCCCAGTGGGCCGGTCGTGGCTTCCACCCCGGGAGTTTGGCGGTATTCCGGGTGGCCCGGGGTTCGGCTGGTCCATTGGCGAAATCGTTGCAGTTCCTCCAGGGGGAGATCAAACCCGGTCAGGTGCAGCATGGCGTACAGGAGGGCACAACCGTGCCCGGCGGACAAGATAAACCGGTCTCGGTCCGCCCAGGCCGGATCTTGGGGATTAATTTTTAGAAAATGATCCCAAATGACGTAGAGGATGGTGGCCGCGCCCAGAGGCAGGCCGGGGTGACCGGATTTGGCCTTCTGAACCGCGTCCAATGATAAAAAGCGTAGGGTGTTGACGCAAAGCTCGTCCAATTTCTGCTCGGGCATGGATTCTCCTGGTGCTGGTTACGGGTTTCGTGTTGCGAGACCTGGGTGGTTTCAATGAACGGTCATCATTGTCACTGTTCGAGAAGGCACAGGGCAAGCACGTGTCAAGATTTCTCGCTTCGCTCGAAATGACAACATCAGAAGTGACAGCGGTGTGGACGGCTTGCATGTGGCCCCTTTGTCATTTCGGATGGTTCACGTCTCGGTCATTTTGGTGCGAAGCTTCCCTGTCATTTCAAGCGAAGCGAGAAATCTTAGAGCCTTCATGCCTCGTCGTCAGCCGAGCCTAAATAGGACGGATCCAATAGACTTGCCGCGGCCTGGTCGATCAGCCAAAGCACACGGCCGGACTGCGGGTTGATCAAGCCGGCCGGTAAATATTGATCTTCACCGATCCGGCCCCATAAAGAGCGGACAACTTCGGCTTTGCTTGCCCCGGTGACCAGGAACATGATCTGGGCCGCGTTATTCAGCACTGGGAGAGTCAAGGTCAGCCGCCGGGCGTTCAACACCGGGACATAATTGGCCGCGACCAGGCGTTGCGTCTCTGTTAGACCGGCTGTTCCGGGAAACAAGGAGGCGGTATGTCCATCGGCCCCCAGACCCAGCAAGATAAGGTCAAAACGGGGAGATCGGCCAATTTTCAGGCCGAAGAATTCTCTGAGCAGGTCTTCATATGCGGCGGCCGCGGTCTCCGGATTCTCGGCCTCACCGGGCATCCGGTGGATGTTTTCAGCCGGTACCGGCACCCGGGATAATAGCAGTTCCCACGCCATGGCGTAGAGATTGTCGGGGTGGTCCCGCGGGACGCACCGCTCATCCCCCCAGAACACGTGAACGGCCGGCCAGGGCACCCGGCTCCGCCAGGGATCTTCGGCCAACCTGGTGTACATCGCCCTGGGAGTTGAACCACCGGAGAGACACACACAGAAACGCCCATGCCCGGCCACCGCCCCTCCGGCAGCCTGGGCGAACCGTTCCGCCGCTCTTTCAGCCAGTTCAACCGAGTTCGCACAAATTTTTATCTCATGCAGATCCTTGATCATCCGAGGGACCTCAATCGATGCCCGGCTTTGCCGCCGTTAAGACAGCATGGCCTCCGAACTCACGCCGGAGCGCGGCCAGAACTTTATCTGCGAATGAATCCGCATCTCGAGACCGAAACCGGGCAAAAAGAGACAGGGCGGTGACATAAGCCGGAACGCCGGATTCCATGGCCTGATCGACCGCCCACCGGGCTTCACCGGAATCATCCACATATCCGCGAATCGCATCGAGCCCCGGATCTTGGGCAAAGGCCGACTCGGCCAGTTCCAGGAGCCAGGACCGAATGACGCTGCCCCGGTTCCAGAGATGACTTAACCGGCTATAATTCAGCGAGTCCCGGTAGGGAGACTTATCCAGGATATCGAAACCTTCGGCATAAGCTTGCATCATACCGTATTCTATGGCATTATGAACCATCTTGACGAAATGGCCCGCCCCGGTAGGCCCACAATAGAGATATCCATCCGGCGGGGCGAGGGATTCAAAAACAGGCTCAAGCTTCTGGTAACTCTCCCGGCTGCCGCCGATCATTAAACAGTAACCTTCCTGCAGCCCCCAGATGCCGCCGCTCACTCCCACGTCCATGAAATTGATAGATTTGTCGGACAATATTGCTTTCCGGCGAATATCGTCTTTAAAATGGGTGTTGCCGCCATCCACCACCGTGTCTCCAGCCGAAAGAATTCCGGCCAGTTGTTCCAAATGTTGGTCGACCGGTGCGCCGGCGGGGAGCATCAACCAGACCAGGCGCGGCGGGGCGAGCACGGCCGGAAGATCGGCCAGGGCATAGACGCCGGTTGCACCTGCTTTGACTATTTCATCGGTTTTCTCCGGGGTGCGGTTGTAGGCCGCCAGTTCATGGCCGCGCTGCAGAAGCCGTCTGGCCATGTTCATACCCATTCGTCCTAGACCCACCATGGCTAATTTCATTTCGCCCTTCCCTTGCCTTGTCCCGTCCGGCCGCTGAGTATTCGATGACCCCATACAGGCGAAACCGAGTGGACGCGATGTCGTGGTTATAGAGCTATTGAAGTCAAATTATGGAAGTATTCGTCGTGCGGTCAACGGGTCGGCTTCCTGATTCGGTTCATTGCCTGGAGTTGGCGGGGCCAGGGCCGGCAAGGCGATGACTCTGTTTCGGCCGGACTCCTTGGCCAGGTAGAGAGCCTGGTCGGCTTTTTTAAACATGACATCTCTTGACTCGACACCTTCCCCAGGGTAGCTGGTTACTCCAATACTTATGCTTATGTGGAGAGAACCGGCATCTGATTCTATGAGTGCTTCGCATATAGCCCGTCTCAACTTTTCGGCCACGGTCCTTCCCGATTCAATGTCGGTCTCAGGCAGAAGAGCCACAAACTCCTCACCTCCATAACGGGCAATAATGTCAGAATCACGCAGTTTATCCTTCATCCTTCCGGCCACCTCTCTGAGGACCTGGTCACCCACGGCGTGGCCATGGGCGTCGTTAACCTGCTTGAAATAATCAAGATCAGCCATGATCAGGGTCAGATGGGTCAAGTAGCGTTTAGCCCGGGAGAATTCTACTTGAAACCGCTCGACGAAATAACGGTGATTATGCAGACCGGTCAGAGAATCTAAAATTGATAATCGTTTCTGCATCTCCAGCATCAAAAGGGTTTCGAGCATCATACTGGCATTATGCACCAGGATAGCCATGGGATCCAGGTTGTCCTCGGTCTTAATTTCCGCGATCACCACCCCCAGGACATCTTCTCTACCTTTGGCGGGAAAGATGATCCAGTTGGTCAGTTCATTAGGGCCCAGGACAAGAGCCCCGGGATGATCCATATACCCAAAAATTCTTTTCGTTTTGATGGCTTGCCCGATCCTGGCCTCTTTTTTCCAGGGCAGCTTCAGACCCTCGATTCCCTCCAGCCCACCTTTTTCCGACACCCCGATCATCTCTTGGGAATCCTGGCTCAAAAGGAATGCCGCGGCTCGGCCGGCTCCAAACTCCGTGACCAATAATTCCGTCACCAAATGCAAAACCTGAGTCGGATCATTTGCGTTAGCAAAATCCAGAGCTGCGTTATGGAGCGACACCATGAGCCCGTGCTGGGTCAGCAACAGTTCGGCCGTACTGCTCAATAACGTTTTTTGCTCCTCCAATTCCTTCCTTTGTTCTTCCGCCTCGTGATAAAGACGGCCGGCTGCAAAAATCAAACCGGCGAAATGGGCAATTGACTGAAGCAGATCGGCTTCATTAGGACGGACTAAATCTATTACCAAAAAGCCCAAGACCGTCCGGCCGCTCTTAATCGGAAAAAGGACAGGCGATTGAAAGGGCACAAACACTTCCCTGATTGAGTTGAGATTCGCCGGCCACATCACGGTTTGTTCCTCAAAGACACAACGTAACACTTCGTGCTCTAACGGCAACTCCCGGCGCCGGCCGACACTAATCCCGTTACCGTTTAAGGCAATTTCTACGGCTCGGGTGGTGCCTTCAATCAGCCAAACAGCATTGGGCGTGCTCCCTTTTATCAGGGCAATTTTTTGAGAAAACAAAATAGCCAGGGATTCCGGATCAGATGAGATGTCGGTGCAAGAGTAAACGGTGTGTTTCAAAGTCACCAATTGTTCGTAAATTTCTTTGTAGGTGGCCAATTCAGTCAGGTTATCAGGCATATTGTCTAGTTCCTTAATCCTGTGTTTTTCTATAACAACGTCTCATAATCTTCATCTTTGGTCATCAAGGCTGGAACGTTTTAAGGATTTCCCTCGATATTCCATCCAAAGGCGTTACGATGTCGATGCCTCCTAGGGCAATGGCAGATTTGGGCATGCCGAATATGAGCGAGGTGGCTTCATCCTGGGCCATCGTGATGCCGCCCCGGTCTCTCACTTTTTTTGATCCCCTTAGCCCCGTCCTCTCCCATCCCGGTCATGATCACGGCACAAGAATTAGCACCGCATATTTCAGCCATAGAGGAAAACAACACGTCGGCTGAAGGTCGATGGAGAGTGTCGGAGGGCTCCTTGTCCAAAAAAGCATAGAGATTTCCCCCTACCCGGATGACTTTCAGATGCTGGCCGGCCGGGGCCAGGAGTACGACGCCCGGGAGAATCGGCTCTCGACTGGAGGCGACCTTTACTTCCATCGGAGAAAGGCCATTCAGTCTCTGGGCCAGGGCCTGGGAAAAACCCTCAACAATGTGCTGGACGATGACCATCCCGGCAGGCAGAGAGGGAAGCCCCTTCAGAAGGACTTGCAGGGCGGCGGGCCCTCCCGTCGAGG
>JADFYA010000212.1 GCA_015233285.1 Deltaproteobacteria bacterium
TTTCGCTCGAAATGACAGCGACGTGGACCATCTGGAATCACGATGTAAATTTGACACTCCGAGCGAACGCTTTCCATTTTGTCATTCCGAACGAAGGTGAGGAATCTTAATTACATCCGAAGATGGTCAGGCCGTGCTTTAACTCAACAGCACGGCCCTCTTGGCCGAGGATCACCGCCACATCCCCTGGGTGTCGATGACGACCTTGTCTTTCAGCGTGTCGGGGCTGATAGTCCGAAATGCCCGATGATTGACCAGCAGGACGATCAGATCGGCTGCCTCCACGGCCGGAGCCAGGGGCGTCAATTCCAGATTCAAACCGGCCAGCGATTCAGGCAGGGCTTTAAGATGCGGTTCCACCACCAACAACCGGCCGAGGCCGTCTTGAGCCAGGGTCCGGACAATCTTCACGGCCGGGCTTTCCCGGAGATCATCGATATTGGCTTTATAGGACAACCCCAGACAGGCGATCACCGGCGATTTGAATCGGGACGCTTTCTCCTTAATCTTGGCGATGACATGCAGAGGCTTGTCCTCGTTCACCTCTCGGGCGGCGCGAATCAACCTGGCCTGGTCCGGCATGGAATCCACGATGAACCAGGGATCCACCGCGATGCAATGCCCCCCGACACCCGGACCGGGCCGATGGATATTAACCCTGGGATGCCGGTTGGCCAGGTCGATCAAGGTCCAGGGGTCAATGTCCAGCCGCTCGCAAATAATGGACAACTCGTTGGCAAAGGCGATGTTCACATCCCGGAAGGAATTCTCGGCCAACTTGCACAGCTCCGCGGTGCGGGAATCCGTGGCCAGGACCTCGCCGGCCACAAATGTATTGTAAAAGTCACCGGCTCTAATGGCCGACAGGGTATCGAGACCACCGATAATGCGGTCATTGGTGACCAGTTCTTGCAGTATCTTGCCGGGTAAAACCCGTTCCGGGCAATGGGCCAGATAAATCTGCTCCCTGGGCGGGAGGCTCGACTGCTCCATCCGGCGGGAAGGGATAATCAAATCCGGACGCAGGTCGGTCAGCCACCGGGCCATCTTTTCGGTCGTCCCGACCGGGCTGGTTGATTCCAGGATTAGTAAGTTGCCGTCACAGAGATGGGGGGCAATGGACGTGGTCGCCGCCCTGATGTAGGACAAATCAGCCTGGTGATTATCCTTAAAAGGCGTGGGTACGGCCACGATGAACACATCGGCCGGGCCGGGTTGAGTAGCCGCCTTCAGTTGCCCGCTGCCCACGGCAGACCGGACAAGGACATCCAGTTCCGGTTCGTACAAATGGATGGACCCGCGATTGATCGTCTCAACAGTCTGGGGGTTAATATCCACGCCGAGCACATCATAGTTCTTGGTGGCCAGCAGACTGGCCGTGGGCAGGCCGATGTAGCCAAGTCCCACCACACAAATCTTATTAAACAACGGAGTCAAGGTCAACCTCGTGGGCCGGCGTTCGGTCCGGGAATGAACTCATGATAGCGCTGATCCGCTCGGCTGCCCGGCCATCACCATAGGGATTATGAGACCGGGCCATCTGCTGGTAAACGGACGGGTCATCGAGTAGTTCAACGGCGGCAGCGACGATTCGGGCCGCATGGGCGCCGACCAGTTTGACCGTTCCAGTGGCCACGGCTTCAGGCCGTTCCGTGACATCCCGCATGACCAGGACAGGCTTGCCCAGCGAGGGGGCCTCTTCCTGGATCCCGCCGGAATCGGTAATGATCATGTGGCAGCGGTCCATTAAATAGACAAAGGGCACATAGTCCAGAGGATCAAGCAAATGGATGCTCGGATTCCGGCCCAGGAGACGATTGACCGGCTCTCGGACATGGGGATTAAGGTGGACGGGGTAGACGAGCTGGACATCCGGCCGCCGGCTCAATTGGGTCAGGGCCAGACAGATCTGCTCAAAACCAGGGCCAAAGCTCTCCCGCCGATGACCTGTGA
Organism: Deltaproteobacteria bacterium; assembly: GCA_015233285.1. The sequence continues at coordinate 1,954 of JADFYA010000212.1, forward strand.
CCAGAATCATCTTCCGCCGGGGATCCAGCCAGGAGAATTGCCGGTCTAAGGCCGCCTTGAGCGGGACGTCGTCCCGGAGGCGTTGGACCACCTCCAGCAGGGTATCGATGACCGTATTCCCGGTCACGTGAATGGTGTTTTCCGGGATATTTTCGTGCACCAGGGCCTGCTTGGCCCGCGGCGTGGGGGCAAAATGGAGTGACGCCAAACAGGAGGCCACCCGGCGGTTCATTTCTTCCGGATACGGCATATGGATATTTCCGGTCCGCAGGCCCGCCTCCACATGGGCCACCGCGACCTTCTCATAAAAAGCGGCCAGACAGGTGGCCAGCACGGTGGTCGTATCCCCCTGGACAATGACCCAGTCGGGCCGGCTGTCCCGGAGGACCTGCCGCATCCCTGAGAGAACGGCCACGGTGACATCCGTGAGATCCTGACCGGGACGCATGACATCCAGGTCAACGTCGGGAATGATGTCGAACAGAGTCAGGAAAGGGTCCAACATTTCCCGGTGCTGGGCGGTGACGCAGACGCTGGTCTCGAATTCTTGGCGGCATCTCATGGCCTTGATCACCGGGGCCAGCTTAATCGCCTCCGGACGTGTGCCCAAGACCACCTGAATTCGGCGACGGCCGGGAGGACCGGGCCGGGACATTATTTCTCCTCCAAGACCTGATAAATGGCCTTGGCCAACTTGCCTGCGGCATAGGGCTTCATGACGAACTCGCGAATCCCGGCCTCCTTAGCCTGTTTCCCATCGATCAGATCACTATATCCAGTGCAAAGGATAATCGGAATATTCGGGCGGATGGTCATAAGTTCTTGGGCCAGTTGGCGGCCGGTCAGACGCGGCATGGTCATATCGGTAATGACCAGATCAAATCGGTCCGGTTGGGCCCGGAATGTCTCCAAGGCTTCGGTGCTGCTGGATTTTCCAACGACCTCGTAACCCAGACCTTCGAGCACCTGCTGCCCTAACTCAACCAAAAGCTCTTCATCGTCAACAAACAGGATACGCGCACTCCCGCCGGCCGGCTTTGGCGCGACCTCGACTTCCAGTACCGCCTCGCAATCAATTTCCGGGAACAGGACGTTAAATGTGGTCCCCTTTTCCGGGTCGCTGGCCACATTGACTGTTCCACCATGGCTTTTGACGATGCCGTGGACCACGGCCAACCCCATCCCGGTGCCTTTACCGGGCGCTTTGGTGGTATAGAAGGGGTCGAAAATGCGCTCCATGGCCTGACGGTCCATGCCATGTCCCGTATCGCTTACCGTAAGTTGTAGATATCGGCCCTCTTTCAAATCAGGAGAGGCCTCGGTCTCGTGGTCGTTGACAATTGTTTCGACCAGACTGACTTCAAGGATACCGCCCCGGTCGCGCATGGCATCGGCCGCGTTGGTGCAAAGATTCATCAACACCTGATGGATTTGGGTGGGATCAGCCAGGACCACTCCCCCTTTGTCTGAGATGACGGTATGTTGATAAACATCAATGGTGGTCGGCAGTGAAGCCCGCAGCAGCTTAAGAGCTTCCTTAACAATGGGAGCCACTTCGACCGGTTGCCGCTCCTGCTCGCTTCGGCGGCTGAAAGCCAGTATCTGCCGGACCAGCTCGGTGGCCCGGTGACCGGCCTTGAGCACGTGATCCAGATCCCGCCGGACCAGGCTCTCCGGAGGGGTGCCCTGGAAGGCCATCTCGGTGTAGCCTATGATGGCGGTCAAAATATTGTTGAAATCGTGGGCGATGCCCCCGGCCAGGGTGCCGATGGCTTCCATCTTCTGGGCCTGGCGAAGTTGCCTTTCCAACCTGACTTCATGGGTGACGTCCCGGTTGACGGATATGAAGTTGGTCACCCCGCCCGATCCGTCGCGAATGGGCGAAATCGTCGTTTCAAACTCGCACAGGGCGTCGTCTTTCGTCCGGTTAATGATGCGGCCGGTCCAGATGTCACCCCGGAGGATGGTCTGCCACATCTCCTTAAAAAAAGCAGCGTCATGGGCGTCACTTTTCAGGACTCGGAGGTTTTGGCCGATAAGCTCTCCCCGGCTATATCCACAGACATGGGCAAAAGCCGGATTACTGTATTCGATAGTCCCTTTGCGATCGGTAATGACAATACCTTCCCCAGCTTGCTCAATGGCCGTGGCCAACCGTACTCGTTCTTCCTCAGCCCGCCGGCGTTCGGTGATATCCCGGCAGGTAAAATCAACGTGGGACGACCTCCCATATTCGAGAAATTCGGCTTTGACCTGAACCAAGGCCCGAATTTCTTGTCCATCCTGCCTTAAAAGAAGGCACTCCGCCTCTTCATTTTTTTCGATGGAGGCCACTCCCTGATTCAATAATTTTTTCAGGCACCTTGGGCTCAGAATGGTGGAGATGGGCCGGCCGATGAGCGTGTTCTTTTCATATCCCAACGTTCGCGCCATGGTATTGTTACATATGATGATGGTTCCGCGTTCATCAATACTAAAGAGCATGGCAAAGGCTTCATCATACAGCGCCCGGTATTTATCCTCAGACACCCGCAACTGCTCTTTAACTTTGCTCAGTTCCTTGAAACGCAGCACGGCTTCGTTATAGAGGGCGGCCAATACTTTCTCAGGCAGGTCGGCCTCCACCGGAGAAGGGTTGCTGACCGCCGTAGCCAGGGTCGCTTCAAGTAAAAACTCCTGAGAGTCGATGACCTTCTCATCGGCCAGGGTCACTTCGCCGCTCTCGAGGATACTGAAATGGGTGTTGATCACCCCGGAGGCCGTAATCCCTTTTTCTGCACATTTTTTGCCCAAGGCATAAGCCTTGAACAGATGTGATTCCCCTGGGTGTTCAAGGTGGGCAGCCAGCAGTCCGGCATACTCCCGCCGCAGCTCCTCCATCATGCCTCCCTGGCCACAACAATGGTGGTATCGTCTTTGTCCTTGCCAAACCTGCGGACTATGGCTTCAGCGGCTTCCTGGGGCTTCATCTTCGTCAGCTCCGGTTCTTCCGAGTCAAACCTATCGGAAACGCCGTCGGAGTACATAAAGATGGTGTCCCCTTTACTATAGAGAAATTCCTGGACTATCAGTTTCCTCAGATTGTGCCCCACAATCCCGGCCACAGAAAAGGGTTTGATTAGATTCTTCCCAATAACTTTCATCCCAATGTTGCCCACACCCGCAGTGGTCAATTGTGAGGCTTCAAAATCCACCCTGGCCAGGGCCATGACCACGCCCCTGGTGCCGCGTAGAGCTTCATGGCACTTCTCGATGATCAGGCCGATATCATTGGTATAATTTTTCTGTACGTAATCCGCGGCTTCCTGGGCCACCACATAGGCTTTCTCGCCGTGGCCCAAACCGTCAATTACCGCGATCAAAGCTGTTTGGTCAAACTCCTTAATCACATAGGCGTCACCGTTAAGCTCTGATCCGAGAGCTGGAATCGATATCACCCCGTATTTCATCACCCCGGCTTGGGGCACACTGTATTCTTGTTTGGGCCGGAGAAGATGCTCTGGTTTTACCTTCCATTTCCTGGCGATGATTCTGGCCCCCCGGCCTTGTCCGGAAATAATTTCCACCTGATCCATCACCCGCTTTACCCCGGCCAGGCCGATTCCAAGACCTTTGGCGCTCTTTCCGGATTTTATGGCCCATTCTAACTCAGCTATCCCTCTGCCCAAATCTTCACTGATGATTTCCAGGCCGTCCAAAATCTCATCGATGCTGATGGTCCCACTGACCGCATGTTTGATGATATTTGTAGCCAATTCGGAGATGGCGATTTCGACCAGAGCGCATTCCGACGCGTCGAAGCCCACGTCTTTAGCCGTCTGTCTCCCGGCCCGTTTCGCCTTAAAGACATCGATGTCCGAGCTAATCGGGATTATAACCATTTTCTCGCCGTGATCCTGGTCCCTTTCCCCTTCTCCGACAACACCTCCAGCTCATCCATCAGCTTCTTGGCTCCGGGAAGCCCCATGCCCAGTCCCCGGCTGGTGGAGTAGCCCGGCTTCAACGCCAGTTCGATGTCGGCTATCCCCGGCCCTCTGTCTTCACAAATAATCTCCAAACCCTTCCTGTTTATACTCTCGATGATGGATATCTGCAGCAAGCCCTCGACGGCATACTTGATGATGTTCCTGGTCAACTCGGAGATGACGGTGGCAATCTTAGTCTGGTCCACGATGCCGAAGCCGATCTCCTTGGCCATTTCCTTGGCTAAAGAACGAGAAGCGACAATATCCTCCACTGTCTTAATCTCTATTTGCATTCCTATATCCTAATCAGAATATCATGTTAGACATTCTTCCGGAGCCACTGCAAACCTTTTTCCATATTCAAGGCCGTATGGATCCCTCTCAGCTCAATCCCGAACTCGACCAGTGTGATGGCCACGGCGGGCTGGACCCCGACCAGGACGGTCTTGGCCCCCATTATACTGGTCATCCCGGCCGTATCTCCGATTAGTCGTCCCAGAAACGAATCCACCACATCCAGGGCGGTCACGTCGATCAAGACACCCTTGGCATTGGTTTTAGCCAGTCTCTCCACAATATCTTTCTGAAGCTCCTCGGCCAGCTTGTCATGAAGCTCAGTCTGGACAGAGACAAGCAGGAAATCCTCTATCTTCATTATGGGGATCTTGCTCATGCCCGCACCACCCTTAATCCGACTTGCTTGAAGGCCGC
>JADFYA010000213.1 GCA_015233285.1 Deltaproteobacteria bacterium
GAAAAAAAATCAGCTCCCACGAGACCCTCCGGATCATGTATGCCGGACGCGCAGTGCAATTCGACCCGGTCTTGGTCTCCAACCTGGTCAAGTGCCTGGGGGTCTACCCGATAGGGAGCCTGGTCAAATTAAATACCGGAGAAATGGGGCTGGTCATGGACATCGACAGTCACGACTTAATGAATCCCAAGATAATTCTAATCAATAATTCGGACCAGTCCGACCCACATTCGCCCCAGGTTCTGGATTTGGCTAACCAATCTGTGGGAAAATCAAAGAATGCCCGACGGATCGTTGGGGTGGATGCACCGGAGAAATGGAACATCGATCCGGCCAAGTATCTCTTTAATGACCCGAGCTTCACTGTGTGTTGCAGCGGTTGATTCCGTGGTCCGATCTAGACCCTGTCCCTATCATGTGGGTGCTGGTTCGCCATCCCAACGGCCGGTTAAAGCGAGGCGATGCTCTACTCCACCTTGGGCGCCTCTATGCCGGGCATATTAACATGATTTATCGGTATGTGGAATATAGAAGTGAGCTATAAAGAACCTCTTTCCCATTTTGCCCTGTAAAAGCGGCCGCAAAACTCGGACACGGCTATCGCCGAAATACCCCCGGCTCTCTTGGCCGCGTCTTTACCTGTAGCCTCGACGGCCAGTAACATACTCAAAGATGACACCAGGCTGTAACTCTTTTTTGCTCCGTTACGCCGGTCTGGAAATTTCGTCATTCCCGCTTTCAACCTTTTGCCAATACATCTAAGGACATTTTTGAGTCTATTCTAGGTTCATCCATATTATTTTCCTCGGAAACGAGTGCCGGCAGGGTATTTCCTTATTTCTTACGAAATTTGCCGGGCCATTACTTAAAAAGCCTGTTGCAAAGTACCCCGGGAAGTCAGAGTGTAGAGTTTGGCCTCAGTTTTTGGGGTGATTTTTGCCAGCGGAAAAGAACTACAGCACGCCGCCAGGTCCGTGCTATCGATTCCGCAGAGTTGGAACGGATGGCTTATTTTGCCCTTCTTGACCAACAGATATGCCACATAGGTCATCAGGTTCACCATTTGGGTTATGGTCAACCCCTTGCGAAAGCGGCTCAATTGACTGTGATCGATACAGATGTGCTTTCGCAATGGCAACCGGAGAAAAGCACGTTCCCTCTTATGATCCAATTTATTGATCACCTGATTACAGTATTTGCGATAGCTAACTTCGGAATAACGCAACGATTTCAATAATTCAGCCCGAAGATAGTTGGCGGGATAAACATCGCGCATGGATGGCGTGTAACTCTCAGGGGCCAGAAGTCGATTCACAACCTCGTCGTCCAGTAAATTATCAATCAACCTAAGTTCTCGATCATCAAAATGTTTTTGCCAAAGCTTGTTCGGGAAAGTCAGAAGATGCCGAGTGGTCTGGGCGACAAAGCCTTCCATTTCGTTCAAAGGAATGACCCCGGCAGGTGGGACAAGGGTGCTGGTCAGTTCATTGAGTGGAATACTCATCGATTGATCCAATGTGTAACTGGTCGATATTTCGTCAAGCACCAGTTTTGCCAACTTTTTCTTTTCGTTTTTGGATAACCGCTGCCAGTTTGAAAAATTCTTTTTGAGTTGCTTTACCGTCAACCGCTTGATATCTTTTTCTATCATGAATGTCTCCTGTATATGTCGAATAGTTTCATAGGGGTAGAATACACGACTATACAGTATTTTCATGCCTAACTAAAGATATTTTAAACCTATTTTGGCATTTTTATCAACAGGCTTTAAAAGTGAAAACAAACAATTAACAAACAAGATGTCTGCCTTTAAGAAGGTGGGCATCAGATTTTTTGGGTATCCGATCACGGTACGTTAATCCGACGAATAGCTTCGCCGAACGGATGCTTTGTTTCTCTGTTAGTTGGCGAAAATATAGTCAAGGCACAAGGAGCGAAAAAGGAGATCGGTGGGTGGAGCGAATCCTCTCTCTATGCCAAACTCGTCGGCTACATTCAAAGCCCATATTCCAAGTTTTGGTGGAAGCCATTCGTTGTCTCTTCCAGAGGTACCACCTGACAATTCTTGGATAATGGACAAGCGATAATCAGCATCCTGTGATCGCTTACTAAGTTCTCATCCGCTTTGTGAGGTCCTCGGTCTTGGCCTCAATTCTTCTTTGATCCATGTCTATTATTCAATTCCTATTGATATCAATATATGTTATATCATCCCTTAGCGGCTGGCGCATCCCTGTTGTTATTATTAGCCAAAGCCCGGTGGGTGGTCCACGGGGAACAGTTTGTGCGCCAGCCGTTTTTTATTTGCTTGTCCTCTGTCAGGCCGAGATTCAATATGCCAGCCTCGGTTCATAAATCATAGAGAAGATGGATCTAATGTTCCAGGATTCCATCATCATGGATGACAGACCCGGCACTTCAACCGAGCTCGTCTGGCACACCAATAACTAACCATGCTCCGAGACACGAAACAAAGTTGATAACGCCTGACTCATTATAATCACAATCAGGCAGGGGGGAGGAGGCCCAGGACTCCCTTTTAGAGAACCGGGAAATCCGGGCATTCCGTCCAACCCCGCTTAGAACAAGGATTTTGGGGAGAGTCGGAATCTTTTTATACTACCCTCAATTTAGCACTTTTTTCTTGCCATCTAACCCACGGTTAGGATAAGTTACCTGCAACAACTTAAATTATAGGTGTAACTTGACTACTAAAATATAGATCCACCCGGACAGATATTGTGAGTAAACGTGACAAAATTAAAGAGAGGAAGACATAAATGAGTATAGGAAATCCTCCGGGTGGAAGGCCAATGGTTAGCTTAATACTTTTCCTGCTGTTTGTATTACTGTCTGGCCTTTTTGCATCAAGGGGCTTGGCCTATGAGGGAGATATTGATTTTGCCTATATGGGCGGAGCCTATGCCATGGAGAAGGCTGGGATGGAGCAAGAACTTTTTTCTAAGTTTGTAGAATTGTTACTTAAAAACGTCGGCATTGGCAGCCATAAAGAAGTCAAGGTGAAGAACTTTATAGATGAGAAAGAACTTTACGCCGTGATGAAAAAAGGTCGAGTCGTAATGGCCGGCGTTTCTCATTTTTTCTTTAAAGATCATGAGGCTGAGTTGGGACTGGTTCCCTTAGCCGTTCCCCTCATAGATGGGAGCCCATATCAAGGCTACCGCCTGGTGGCCCGAACCGACGCCTCCCATATTTCTTTTGATAAACTTGACCAAAAACGTATAGCTGTCCCCAGCTATACGCAACAATGGTATTTGAACGTACTATTGACGGATGACTGGCCCAAACAATTCCATCTGGTGAAATTTCCTGACATGATGTCTGTGATTATGGCGGTGATATATCGCAAGGTCGATGCCGGGATATGTCCCGAGTATTACCTGGCCAGGCTCTTTGCCATTCAGCCTTCCTATAAGCAGAATCTCAAAATTATTGGCCAAACCAAGAGCATGTTGATGCCACCGCTGGTTTTCCAAAAGGGACGACTCTCAACTGAGGAAAGCCAAAGGATAATTGAGGCGCTGGAGCGGGCCCATGAAGATCCGGAAATGAAATCTTTATTGGATCTAATTGGATTTGACGGCATTAAGAAGGTCTCCCGTGAGGAAATTCTGAGGGTGATAAAATGAGACAGTTGGTACTTGGGCTAATTTTGGCTATACTGATCACGGCTGCATCCGCCGAATGCGGGGAGCAAAAGAAATGGACATTAGAAGAATTAACTACCTACGCGCTTAAGCACAGGGAAGACCTTCTGGCTCAAGACGAGAGAATCAAGGCCGCCCAGAGTAAGGTAGATGGGGCATTCTCCCATTATTTGCCAAGAATATCCATAGGTGCCGCTGCGGCCAAAGCCTCACAAAATTATGAGCTGGATCTAAGCAACAGCAAGATAACAACCTCGATATCCACCAGCGTACAAACGCCCTACGGATCGCTCCCCGTAAATTTCCCTTTGAATGTCGCTCTCCCTAATAATGTCCGACTTCTCAGCGATGCCTACGTCAAGGCCTCGGTGACCCTTGACCAGCCTTTATACACATGGGGGCGAATCTCCCATTTCCTAAGCGCCGCTCAAAAATCAAAAGAATATGAAACGACGAAGAAACGTGAGGGCGATATCGACACCGTATGTCAAGTCAGGTCTGCCTATTATTCATTCGTAGTGGCCCAAAAGGCGCATCAGGAGACTGAAAAGATATTCCAGGAAGTTCGATTTATCCGCGGGCTTTTACCCCAATTACTCCAGACCGGCCCAAATCCGCAACCAACAGGACTATCCAACCTTGATGTTATGGAGGTAGAAGAGTTTTTCCTGCAAGCCCAGGGGATGCTCATCAAAACGCAAGAAATGCAGCACACCGCCTTGAGCTACCTGACACTGGCGACAGGTTCGCCCAAGGACTTGTCGGCGAACGGTCTAGAGGCGGTTAGTAACATCGATATTGAATTGCAGAAGGTTGACTTCTATGTGAACAGAGCGCTCCAACGAAGCCCCGCCCTTGAGTCCCTTGCCATTGGAATTCAGGCTGAGGAGCACCTGAATGAGGCGGAAAAAGCTGCCCGCTATCCAGTACTAGGGGTCAGGGCTTTCTATGAAAGATTAGAAGATAATGCCAATGCGTACCCCCGGGATTATTCCGCGGTCTGCCTTGTGGTGAGCGGTCCGATTTTTGACTCGGGTGAGGCAACCGCCAAAGCCGATCAACATCTTCACCAGGCCAAGGAATTTGCTCAAAAGCAGGTGTTTTTAAAAAAATATACCGAAACGGTTGTGACTGTAGTCTATGAAGAAATAACAGATCTAAAGAGGCTACTGGAAATCGATAGCCAGAAGCTGAAGCTGGTTAACCAGAGAATGAAACTGGCCATGTTTGCTTTAAGAAATAATATGTCGCCGTATCAGGCCTATCGGGACGCCTTTCTAATGCGCCGTCAGACCATCCAAGAGCATCTGGAACGATTGTGGCTGTTTTATGAGAAGGTAACCTCGCTACTCAAACTCGTCGGGGAAGGAAAGATATAGTTCAGCGGCCTGGGATGGCGGGGTGCGGCGGCAAACAAAGCAGCAACAGAAAGGATTTCTGATCTAGAAGAAACATTATGTAATGAAACTATCGTCCCTCAGTCCCGACAAACGCCCTAATCGACTCGGGCCTGCGGGACCGTTCTCTGAGACTACCCTCTACTGCACTCGCGAGAGTCAAATTCCACTTCTTTGTTCAGGCCGCTGGCTCACTTTAAATTACCCAATTAAAACAGCCGTGAATCGGTTTTCGTTTTCAACTCGTTGACATCGGTGCCCTATGAAATTTGTATATCTAAGTGTGACCTGACACGATAGACCATATAGGTATTTAATTCCTTTATATCAATAAGTTATCATCAGCGGAGAAGCCATTCATGGCTAAGAAGATATCGGCTTGCGTGGTTTTGACCATACTGGTCTTGCTCACAATTTCCGAGCGAATCAGCCTCCAGAACTCACTGGAGATGATCAGGACCTCTTTGGAATACCGAGCCAGAACGGTTGCCGTGACCGCGGCACACTTGACTGCTGAGGCTCTGGCCACCAATTATCTCAGCTTCTTGCAAGAAGAAGTTACCGAACTTAAGAAAGTGAATCCGGACATTCTTTATGCCGTAATAGTTGACTCAGATCGGGCTATCCTGGCTCACACGTCTCCGGAAAAGGCTCCTTCTAAATATGAACCCCAATTAGTAAACGAGCTGACTATTGAATGGAAGACCGGTTATCTTGAATTGCGGGCCCCGGTCATCGTTGGCAGCAAGCTGGGGGGAAATATCAATTTCGCCGTAGACACCAAGCAGCTTGAAGATTCAAAACGAAGTTTACTGACTCATTCCATCCTAAAGCTGGCCAGTGTCGCCGCGGTGGGGTTGTTATTATCTTTCTGGCTTGGGTATTGGATCGTCCGACCTTTAAAAGTACTGTCGACCGAGGCCAAAACCATCGCCTCAGGTGACCTGGAAAGCCGGATTGACACCAATTACCACGGTGAAGTGGCCGGGTTGGCCCAGAGTTTTGAGATGATGAGGATCGCGTTAAAAAACAGGTACGATGAGATTATCTCGTTGAATAAAACTTTGGATTCCCGAGTCGTTGAGCGGACGAGGGCACTGCAAGAAGCCCAAGCCCAACTGGTGCAGTCGGAAAAAATGGCCGCATTGGGCGAACTTGTGGCCGGAATAGCTCATGAAATCAATACCCCGTTGGGGATCATCAATTCAAATAGTGACATCATCTTGCGATACGTGGCCAAATTGAATAAGCTTGAACAGACGGGAAACGAATCACAGAAAATGATTGATAAAATTGCTCAAAAATCGTCTGCCTCTAATGAAGCGTGCGCCTCTATTTTAAGCATTGTCAGTTCCCTGAGGGTCTTTGCCAGACTCGACGAAGCCGAATACCAGTCGGTTCCGGTCCATAGTCTGATCGATAACACCCTGGCCATTATGAAAAATAAGCTCAAACAACATATTGCCGTCACAACCGTATTTAACTTCCTCGACCCCGTATTATGCTTCCCCAGCCAACTGAACCAGGTTTTCATTAACCTGTTTAATAATGCTTATGACGC